>CANHZI010000033.1 GCA_947464955.1 Oxalobacteraceae bacterium | reverse complement strand
TGGTGCAACAGCATTGACGGCAGCAGGTGCGTTCAGTATCACACCAACGACCCAAACGTCGAATGGTGGCGCAGGTACAGCGATTGCGTACACTTACGATCCAGCAGCAGCGAACTTAGACTTCTTGCGTGCAGGCCAAAGCTTGACGATCACGTATCAAGTGAAGGTCAATGACGGCACAGCCGACTCCGCAGTACAAGACGTGACGTTCACGATCACCGGTGCGAATGATGCGCCAGTGTTGACGGATACGACGAACCCAGCAGCTGTGGTCGAGTTAGCTACCGCTTCTGCGCAGAACCTGGCACCAATCACAGGCAGCTTCGCATTATCGGATCTAGATGTTGGTGATACCCTGACAGCATCTGTCGTGGGCGCTCCAGTAGTGCAGTTAAATGGTGTTAACTACACCTTGCCAGCTGGTGCAACAGCATTGACGGCAGCAGGTGCGTTCAGTATCACACCAACGACTCAAACGTCGAATGGTGGTGCAGGTACAGCGATTGCGTACACTTATGATCCAGCAGCCGCGAACTTAGACTTCTTGCGTGCAGGCCAAAGCTTGACGATCACGTATCAAGTGAAGGTCAATGACGGCACAGCCGATTCCGCTGTACAAGACGTGACGTTCACGATCACCGGTGCGAACGATGCACCAGTGTTGACCGATACGACGAACCCAGCAGCAATCGTTGAAGCGGCCGATGCATCCGCACAGAACTTGGCGCCAATCACCGGCAGCTTCGCACTCTCTGATTTGGATGTTGGCGATATCTTGACAGCCTCTGTTGTAGGTTCACCTGTAGTACAGTTGAACGGTGTGAACTTTACATTACCAGCAGGTGCTACTGCTTTGACGGCAGCGGGTGCTTTCAGTATTACACCGACGTCGCAAATCTCTAATGGTGGTACAGCTACGGCGATTGGATACACGTATGATCCAGCAGCAGCGAATTTAGATTTCTTGGCGGCGGGTCAGACTTTGACAATCACGTATCAAGTGAAGGTGAATGACGGCACTGCAGACTCTGCAGTGCAAGATGTCACGTTCACGATTACGGGTACCAACGATGCACCGGTGGTGACAAATCAATCAGCTAGTGTTTCTGAAGAAGGTTTGGCGGGTGCGATCGCTGATACTAGCGGTTCGCCAGATACCACAAATAGTGCGACGGTCAGCGGTACTATGGTATCGACAGACGTTGATGGCCCAGCTCGAACCTGGACCTTTACATCTGCGCCAACAGGAATCACCTCAAATGGTGTGGCAGTTGTTTGGACCCTTGTGGGACAAACCTATACTGGTAAGGCAGGTACAGTTGATGTCGCTACGATTAGTTTAACTAGCACTGGCGATTACACCTTTACATTGAAAGCACCAATTGATCAGGCTGCTGCGGGTGAAGATATTAGAGCACTGAATTTTGGGGTGAGTGCGAGCGACGGTAGTCTCAGCGGCGCAGGTACTTTGACGATCAACGTCGAAGATGATTCGCCAATTACAGCAGCCGCAAGCAATAACATCTTTATTGGCGTTGATACTCTAAGCGTGAATAATCTGAAGGCTGGTTTCATTAATGCGGTGCTCGACAGTGGCGCAACGATTACTGCAGTCGAAGGTACAACACCGGATACCGATCCACTGGGAGAAGTGTTAACTTGGGGTACCGGTGGAACACCTTCTGGCTACACCTTAGTCGACAACACTTCATTTACCTCTGCTGGCGGCACTGGGGTTGCCTTGAATCAATTGTTCCAGGTTGGTACATTTACGCACAATAACTTCCCAATTGGCGGTAGCCCATTGAACTACACCGATTTGACTTTGTCATTCAATGTAGTGATTAATGGCATTACGACGAATGTGCCTTTCACGATTCGATTGGATCATACTGAGACGCCAAATACCGGTACGCCAACCGATGATGCATCACGCGATATCATTACCTTGCCATCTTCGGCATCGACGATCAATATTGCGGGTCAAAACTATGTGGTCAACTTGAATGGATTTAAGGATTCAAGTGGTAATTTGGTCACACAGATTTACACGCGTGAACAACAAGCCTCAAGTTTCGGCATCTTCGCATCGATTACGACGGTTGAACCTTTACCGACGACTAGTGGTAGTGTGTTTGCACAAGGTGGCGCAGATGGCATCAACGCCTCAGGCGTAGTGTGGAGTGGAACAAGCACCTATGGTACTTTTGTAGGTAATTCCAACGGCACTTACACCTTCACGATGAATGAGGCAACCCGTGGTTCAATGACAGTTGGGCAGCAATTAACTGCATCGTTTAACTACACGGTTACGGATAAAGATGGTGACGTCTCGACTAATGTGTTGACGATCAACTTGGGTGGATACCAAAACTTGGAAGGCACTGCGACAGCAAATAATCTCGTCGGTAACAATACCAATGGCGACATTATTTTTGGTTATGGCGGTAATGACACCATTAGTGGTCAAGGTGGTGGAGATGTGATAATCGGTGGAACAGGCAATGATTCCATGACTGGTGGTGCTGGTGCTGATACCTTCAAGTGGGGCTTGAATGATAATGGCACGACAGCTGCGCCGGCAATTGATCGGATTACCGATTTCGCTACTGGTACGTTTGCTTCGGGTGGTGATCGTCTCGATTTGCGTGATTTGTTAGTAGGTGAGAGCAGTAGTACCCTCGATAAATTTGTACACTTCAACTGGGATGGAACGAACACGACTGTTTCAATTAGCACGAGTGGGGCGTTCACAGCTGGTCATACTGTGGGTGGGGCGTTTGCTGACGTTACAGGCAATACGGTTCAACAAATCATATTTAACGGTGTGAATTTGACCTCTGGCTTTACTAGCGATCTTCAAGTGATTAATGATTTGATTTCGAAAGGTAAGTTGATTACAGACTAATCAAAAGCAGCAAACAAAAAAGGAGTGTCTTCAACGACACTCCTTTTTTTTGGGGCTCTCAAGTCTTTAGGCGCTGAAGGTGTGCGACCAAATTTAGATGCTGTGGGCCGGAGGTCGATTTGGTTCGACCTTGACACGATTGCGTTTAATGTTGGTAGCCGATGTTTCGTATTCTTGGTGTATAGATAGCGATTCTTAGGAACTAAGCGGAGAACACTTTCCCGATATAGGGCCCTGTCATGCCTTCTAGACTAAGCGTGCGTAGGGCTTCGAATTCCTCCACCCTGGCAAGTCCTTCGACATACACTTCGAGATTCATGCGATGAAGGATAGCAATTGCGCCTTTTAAGAAATCAAAATTCGCCGGGATAGCTTCGATATTGCGGATGAAACTCACATCAAATTTCACAAAGTCGATATCAAGTGTATTGAGTAAATTGATTTGTTCTAGGTTCTTACCAAAGTGTTCTAAGCCGAGTTTGCAACCCGAACTTTCTATCGTTTTTTGGAAGTTTCGGAAAGTATCAAGATTGGCGAAAGCGCCGATTTCTGGAATTTCTAGCCAGAGTGATTTACTTGCTTCAGGCTTGATCGACAGTAATGCTTTAATTTGATCACGGAATTCATGGTCATGAATTGATTTGGCAGAAATGTTCACCGAGATCTGCGATTCGAAGTTTTGACTCTCGATAGCCTCAAGTGCGAGCTTCACCGAAATCACATCCAATTTCGCGCTAAGTCCAAGACGTTCTGCGATTGGTAAAAAACGGCCCGCTGGGAACCATTCGCCGCCGAACATCAGGCGTAAAGCTGACTCTTGATGAATAAGCTTTTTGTTGTGATCGATCACAGGAAAATAGTCCAACTTGACCCATTTTTGATCGAGCGCACGTTGAATTAACTTTGCCCATTCTTCCAGCGACTTTGGAGCATGCTCAATATTTAAAGGCGCCGCTTTATGGACACTGCTTACGTTACTGGCTTCTGCACTGGCGACCGCTGCATCCACCTGCGACAACAGAATACTCGGCGAGATACCATACTCAAAGGTGCCGTAACCGACGAAGGCTTTGATCTCTGCATCCGCAGATGAAAAAAGGTGGATAGTTTGATCTAACAAACTACTTACCATATCTTCGATGCTTGTATTGCGGCTCAGAAGTGCGAAATCGGTACCATTCAAACGCGCAGCAAAACCGTCTGGTAATTCATTTTGATATACATTGAAAATTTGCCCTAGATTACGAAGTAGGGCATCTGTTTTCACCCGACCCAAGTTACGATTTGCTTCGATGAGACCGTTTAATCTGAGAAGGATCAGACTACCCGGTGGCGCGTTTTCTTCTTCAACTGTGATTTGTAGTTGAGCTAGAAAATTTGCGCGGTTATATAAACCACAAACAGTGTCGGTGTTAGCTTGGCGTCGAAGTTGATCGAGTCGTTCAGCCTCTTCCGCAAACATTGCTTTCAATAAGGTTGTGGTTGAATTCATGGCGACGCTGAGCTGCTTGAGCTCTGGGACTTTCGATTCCTCTACCGTAATGAAACGTCGTTCAACCATGGCACGTGCCTGATCAATCAGGTCTCGTAAAGGTTTCTTTAATCTGCGAATAACCAAAGTTCCTAGGTATGAAGCAAGCAAACCTGATAAAGCCAAGGCTAGGATCATTTCTCTAGTCGAGTTCCACAATGTTTGATACGCGATACCTGTTTGAGAAACAATGGAAATCGTCCCGAGTTGTTTCCAACCGCTACTGATTTGTGCCACGCCAGCTTGTGATGTGATGGGAAGTAAAGAAGTAAACCAGTCTGGCACACTTGTATGTTCCTCGGGAGCGACTTTCTCGACAATGAGCTGCCCTTTGGGGTCTGTAATTCGAATCGATTGATAATGGCCATTGTCGAACAAGGAACTAACGATTAATTCGAGTTCGATTGCATCGAGATTTTTTTGGCTTAGTGAAAGTGCCAAAACGGTCGCGTTATCACTATTCTTAGTGCGCAATTGCTCGTTGAGATAAGAGCGCGAACTCATAATCGATGCAAACAGACTACCAGCAAGTGCGAGTAGTGTGCTCAGTGAAATAGCGAGCCAGAGTTGTCGGTACATAGACATAATGCGTCCCTTTATTGCAAATTTAAAATGTTGCTGTTTGCCTTCGATACTTCTTATTCAAACCCTTCTTTACGAGCTTTATCTAGTAAGTCTTGCCATCTCGAGAGGCGGCTCGTTCCTCCAGGCCCCATTTGCGCGTTGCCGGCAACACCGGCAAAAATACCTTGGCTGTTAAAACTAAAAATAGGGCTCAAGTCCGTTCTCCTAGCCGCAGGACGAATATCGGTGATCAAATTATCTAAGATTACCGGCTCTCCATCGACATTTGGATAAAAAGCGAGAACCATATGAGCTTGCTGTATGCTGCTATTCGGTCCGCCAATTTTTGCTTTAACGTAGACCAGACGAAGTTGGGAGTCCGGAATATTCAAATTACGCAAGCTAAAGTACTTGGCAATCACGAAGTCTTCGCAGTCAGCCTTATTCTTTGCCATACTCTCTAAAGGCGACGCCCAGTAATCCGATTGCCCCCAAATTTCGATATCTTCAAAGTAGGCGAGTTTCTTGTTGAAGTAACCATTTACCTTTTGTAATTTCACCTCTACGCTTTGATCGTTAAGGCTCGACATTAATGTGAGCCACTCATTGAAGGTTTGCTCGTTTCCACCCAGTTGCCGAATTGAATTGCGGAGCTTTTCGGTGTTTACGCCGGAATGAACTAAACAGTGAACGGAAATCAAAATAAGCAAAAGCAGCGTAAAGCAAGACATCCTGAAGTTGAATGTGCATTTCATTTTGCGTTTGCAATCTTCGAGCGTGGTCGGTGATTTGAGTAGGATTGTGCATCGTCCTGTACGTGGTACTTATTCTACAAGAATTCATGCTGCAATTTGGAAACATTTGATTATGCTGTTGTTTGTCGACTTAACAAAAAAAAGCCCACAAGAGAACTTGTGGGCATGATGACTATCGGTCTATTTACCATTGACGAGCGTTAGGGCCCGATACAATTTCGTTCACGATCTGCCAACGACCGTTGATCTCTTCCCAGTAAAGGGTTTTCTGCAAAGTATCTTGGTACGAGGTCGATTTATAGTCTTGACGGAAAGATGAAGTGGCATGTTTTTCGTCTTGCATAGTAAATTTAATATCTGACAATTCTAAGCTAATCTTCTGCGCGCCTAGCAGACGTGCTCGGCGTGCGGATCTCCAAGAATCTCGAGATGTATATTTTTCGCTGTAGAAGCCGAAATACTTGTCAGGGTCCATGCTTATCCATGCTTCTCTCCAACCCTTCAGCGAATTCAAGATACTGGTACGTGCAGCAGCGATCTGATTTGAGCTTGGTGAGCCGGGTGCTGAAACGACGGGTTTTGTCTCGACGATCGGTTCAGGTGCGCTTGTTGGTTTCTCTGATTTTGGCGGGATCAAAGTACCAATAATCTCGGTCGCGCGTTGATTTAATGCTGCTTTGTCTGCGATATAAAGTTGCGGCGCTTCTGAAGGACAGTTCGCGGAGTACTCGCTGATTTCAGATTTGTTCATTTGCGCTTCATCTTTGTTTGAGAGATTATTAATTCCCAAAATAGAGTTCAGCTGTCCCATGCCAGCATGTGTTCTTGCATACGCCAAGTAGAGGTCAACTTCTGCATTGGTAAATGCTCGTTTTGCTTGGAACAATTCGTTCTCTGTATCTAACAAATCGAGCAAAGAACGCTGTCCAATCTCAAATTGTTGGCGATAGGCATCACGTGCTTTCTCAATCGAGAGTTGATGCTGATCTAAGAAACCCAATTGATCGGTTAACTTTTTAGTATCATTGTAGGCAATTGACAAAGTTTGTCTGATGTCGCGACAAGTTTTGTCACGCAAGTCTTTGGCTAAATTTAATTGGTCAGCCGCCTCCTGAACCCTTGCTTTGTCTGCGCCGCCATTGAACAGATTCCAGCTTAATACCACTTCAGCGGTGTTGTTGTTAGTTCGTCCGCTAATGAAATCAATATTATTTCCACGTTCTGCTCGTGCTTTGAGATCGAGTCTAGGTTGAAAAGCTGAACGACGTGAATTCAAACCACTATTTACCGAAGCGATATTCTCCATGCTTGCAAGGAGTGCAGGGTGCTTAGCAAATGCATTATTGAGTGCGGAAACAATATTGCCGGGGGCGCCATTCGTAAATAGTGTTAGTGATTCCAAGTCTTTACTTGGCATCGTACCCACTAAACGTTGAAATCGAACGCTCACATCATGCAAATTCGAGGTTTCGGTGATGAGGTTTGCTTCCGCGAGGGCAAGACGTCCAGAGATTTGTTCCAAATCGACCCTGCGTCCAACCCCAGCCTTCGATTTTGCTTGTATCTGTTCAAACACAGCGCGATGGCGCACATAATTATCTTCAGAGAGGGTGACTAGTTTTCGGTAGCGAACCACGTCTGCATAAGCGCGAACTACCTCAAGTGCAATAGTCTCGGAAGTGTCAAATAACTCATAGAGGCGCACTTGTTTCAAATGGTCGAGCTGCTTGACTTGATTTCGTGTGAGAAAACCGTCGAACAGCATTTGATTTAGGCTGAGACTCGTTGACGTCCTGTTTAACTCTGTTTTCCCCAAACGGGTTTCTCGATTATCGCGGCCAGCATCAGCATTCAAGTTAATGCTGGGCATGTAGGCGCCGCTGGCAGCATCTCGACTCGAGGATGTCGCTTGAAAGGCATGCCATTTCGCTAGCACTTCCGGATTCGTTGAAACAGCTTTTTGCGTAACTTCTTTGAGAGTTTGAACCTGCGCGCTTGCTGCTATAGAAATACTGAGCAGACTAATGGCGAGGCTTATTTTTTGTAATTTAAATTGCATAATTCTCAAAAGGTTCGAGTTTGGTTGCGAGGAAGATATCAGAATTTTATCGACAGTTACAGGGCGTTCTTTAGTTTGTGGCATGTATTTTGCAAAAATTCACAGATTTTATAAAAGTGGTATTGTCGCTCTCATGAGGGGTGTGAATTTGACAATGCAGTGAAAGCAAAACTTGTGCCATGCACATTTTAAGCGCCTAACTTCACGTTTTTGACACAAATCCTTATTTTTTACATGTAACAACCCATTTACATGTAATTTTTAAGTGGATTTTACAAGTAAGTTGCTTGGCAAAGTATGTGGGAAGTGCTTTTTACACTTTGAGCTGATCTTGCATTTGTGTAAAAATCTAGTGTACTCAAAAGGCATGAATTTCTGTTAGTTGTACAATTCATGCCTTTAGGTTGTCGAGAAACTTATTTGGGCTTGCCCAGGCTTTTAAGAGCATTTTCTGCGTACGCCAAAGTGCGATCGATAATGCTATCTGAGTGGGCGATAGAAACAAAGCCAGCCTCGAATGCGGAAGGAGCGAGATACACTCCTTGGTCAAGCATCAAATGAAAGAATTGGTTGAAACTTGCGGTATCGGATTGCATCATCTGGCTGTAGCTCGAAGGAATCTCCTTGCTGAAGTAAATGCCAAACATGCCACCGATTGCATCGGCGCAGAAAGATATGTCATATTTTTTGCCAAGCGCGGTGAATCCATCAGACAAACGCTTGGTTGATCTACTGAGTTCGTCATAAAAACCAGGTGCTTGGATAAGTTTTAAGGTCGTCAAGCCAGCTGCCACGGCTACAGGGTTGCCGGATAGCGTGCCCGCTTGATAGACGCCGCCCAGGGGGGCAAGATGTTTCATGATACTTGCCCTGCCACCAAACGCTGCAACGGGCAAGCCGCCACCAATCACTTTTCCAAGTGCTGTGAGATCTGGCGTTATGCCATAGAGGGATTGTGCTCCACCTAGTGCAACTCTAAAGCCGCACATGACTTCATCAAAAATCAAGATGCTTCCCGATTCGTCACATAAGCGGCGCATGGTCTGCAAGAAGGCATCCGTGGCTTTGATTAGATTCATGTTGCCAGCAACTGGCTCCACGATCACGCATGCAATTTGATCACCAAATTCCTTGAACGCGGCTTCAAGTTGCTCACAATTGTTGTAGTCAAGGACTAGCGTGTGTTTGGTGAAATCCTCTGGCACACCTGCGGAAGTAGGGTTGCCAAAGGTAAGGAGGCCACTGCCAGCTTTAACCAATAAAGAGTCGGCATGACCATGGTAGCAGCCTTCGAATTTGATAATCTTGTCACGTTTTGTTGCGCCGCGGGCCAATCTTAGGGCGCTCATGGTGGCCTCAGTGCCGCTTGAGACTAATCGAACTTGCTCTATCGAAGGTACTAACTTGCAAATCTCCTCCGCCATCATGATTTCGCCTTCGGTAGGGGCGCCAAAGCTTAGTCCTAATGCCGCCGCCTCTTGCACCGCTTTAATGACAGTTGGGTGGGCGTGACCAAGGATTGCTGGACCCCATGATCCGATGTAATCGATATATTGTTTGTCGTCGGCATCCCAAAAATGGGCGCCTTCCGCGCGTTGAATAAAGCGAGGCGTGCCGCCTACGGAGCGAAAAGCGCGAACTGGTGAGTTCACTCCACCTGGGGTTGTAATTTGCGCGCGTTGAAACAGGGTATCGTTCTTTGACATGGGCTTTTACTGTTAAAAATAGAATGTTTTGAAATTGAATGTGTTCGACTGATTTAGAGGAAACCTTCGACTCTCGTTATGTTGGGGCACTTTGTTATGCTTTCCTCGCCATTTAAGTCAGGCTTTGAAATTGGTTTGTTTAGCTTGGGTTCGACTGACATGACTCGAAACTGATCGCGGGCTCATTTTGTTTAGCGTTCCTAAGTGTTGCTGTCAATACTCTCATTTCAGATTGTTGTAACGTAAACCAAGTATCATTTTTGTGGAACAAAAGCACAAGATTGTTTATCCTTTGCTTTGCTCATCGGCAGTAGTCGATGCATTGTGTAAACATAAATAATCGACAAGCGTAGAAGATGGTCGAATTTTAACTGATCACAATTTGAAAGTCGTTAACTTAAAGGAATATGCGGTGTGGAATACAAAACAATGATGTGTTTGATTTGTGGTTGGATTTATGATGAGGCAGCAGGGATGCCAGAAGACGGTATTGCTCCGGGTACTCGTTGGGAAGACGTTCCTTTGAATTGGTCTTGTCCCGAATGTGGCGCGAGAAAAGAAGACTTTGATATGGTGCCAGTGTAAGCATAACTTTTTTGAGTTGACTCGGTTTGATGCTTTGAGTCTTTTGAATTCCTGATGGATTGATAGGCGTAAGTCAAAAATTGTTGTTTCATAGTGTGGATTCAATCAAAAAATTGGTGCAAGCTTGATAAATTTTGTTACAGTGCAGTGTGGTAATTATTCTTTTCATTCCGAGATAGGCTCATGTCAACGTCAACAGGTAACGAAAATTTAAGGATTATGGTGATCGATGATAGCAGCACTATTCGTCGCTCAGCTGAAATCTTTTTGGGACAGGTCGGATATAAGGTCGTATTGGCAGAGGATGGTTTCGATGCGCTGGCCAAGATTAACGACATGCATCCACACCTAATTTTTTGCGATATTTTGATGCCGCGTTTGGATGGTTACCAAACTTGTGCTTTGATTAAGAAAAGTGCGAAATTTAGGGATACGCCAGTGATCATGTTGTCATCAAAAGATGGCTTATTCGATCGGGCTCGAGGTGCAATGGTTGGGTCAGAGGAGTATTTGACTAAACCATTTACGAAAGATAGCTTATTGAAAACAGTGCGAAAATACACTTCGTCTGTTGCAACTAATTAACTTAGTAATATATTTTGAGGTAAGAAAATGGCAATACAAAAAATTCTCATCGTTGATGACTCCCCGACAGAGCGTTATTTCTTGACTGATATTTTGGTGAAGAATGGTTTTTCTGTTTCAACGGCTGAAAATGGTGAAGATGCGCTGTTAAAGATTAAGGCTGATAAACCACAGCTGATCTTGATGGATGTTGTGATGCCAGGTCAGAACGGTTTCCAAATCACGCGCGCGATCTCGCGTGACCCGGATACGCAAGATGTTCCAGTCATCATTTGCACAAGCAAAAATCAGGAAACGGATCGTATTTGGGGCTTGCGTCAAGGTGCTAGAGACTATCTGGTTAAGCCGATTGACCCTCAAGAATTATTGGCAAAAATTGCAGCGTTAGGCTAAGTGGTCTGATTTATGACAGAGAATCTTCGCGAAGAATCACCGAATGAAGTAACTACGACCAAGGCGAATGCTGTTGGTCGCCGTGCGCGTTTACGTGACTTTCAAACGCAGCTCATGGAGCGCATGCAGGCAGCGAAAGCTGGTTCTCACATCCGTGCGAATCAGTTAGGTGTCTTAATCGGCAAAGGGCGTTACTTAATTGACCTGAAAGAGGCGGGTGA
Source organism: Oxalobacteraceae bacterium (assembly GCA_947464955.1). Classification (GTDB taxonomy): domain Bacteria; phylum Pseudomonadota; class Gammaproteobacteria; order Burkholderiales; family Burkholderiaceae_D; genus Undibacterium. The sequence continues at coordinate 21,380 of CANHZI010000033.1, read as the reverse complement.
AATTGTAACGGCTGGCAATATGACTAAAGTACCTCTTACCAAAGATTGGTACTTAGGTGTGTCAAATGTCCGTGGTAGCTTGACCAGCGTCATCGATTTTTCTCGATTTGGTGGTGGCGAGCCGACTTCAGTTGATTCTTCGTGCCGTGTACTGGCTTTCGCAAATGCACTGGCCTTTAACAGTGGTCTGTTAGTTTCGAAGGTTCTTGGTCTACGCAATGTTGATGAAATGCAATTGATTGAGCATGAAGAGGATACTGCAGCAAAACCTTGGTTACTTAACCGCTTCGTTGATGCTGATGGAAACGAATGGTGGCAATTGAGTTTAACCTTGCTGGTACAAGACAACAATTTTTTGCATATTGGATTGTAAGAGATTTAATAAGTATTTTAAGCACTAATAAGCACAATAGAAAAAGCGTAGCTTTTAAATCGTTTAGGAGAGTTAGTAATGGCATTGAATAATCAAACACAGTCGACAGAGGATCAAGAAGTTCAAGATTTGGACTTTGCGAACAAACCTTCGGAAGTTGCGATGGAGCCTGTTGCGGATGCCGCTATCCCAGCTGAATTGGCCATAGAAGAGGCACAAAATGTGCGTATGGTTTCCGAGGACGAAAAAGCGAGTCTCTCTCCAGAGGCTCCAGTTAACGAAGAAATTCCATTAGAAGACAGCACCATTAATCGCGTAGATGCGACTTTGATCGGTGATGCTTTTGAAAAAGGCCGCGACATTCGTTTGCCTTTGATTGGTCACTTGTCCTTGCAACGACAAATTCGTTATTTGTTGATTGCCATGGGCGTCAGCCTCTTGCTGAGCGCGGTTTTCGTTTGGCTCAATGCGAAACAATCAGAATTGATTTCTACCCAGGCGCAGATTTCTGGTGAGATTTTGATGCACTCCCAGCGTATTGGTAAAGCGGCGCCGAATGCGATTTACGGTAAGCCTATCGCGTTTACTCAATTAGAGGAAAGTCAAAAAGCGATTAACGCAAACTTGAACGTGTTGATCAACGGTGGTGAGTACAACGGCCGTTCCGTATCAACCCCAAGTTCTGCGCTTGACACGGTTCTCAAATCTACCAAGACCGCATGGAATAACTCGAATAAAGCGGCTTCTACTATCCTCAAAACAAAGAAAGAGTTGAATGGTTTCCGTGAAGATTTGGAAAGCATGAACTTGTTGTCCCCAACTTTGGCTAGTCTGTCCGATGAAGTACAAGCGCAAAAAGTTCAAAACGGTGCATCAGCACAAGCGATTGTTGCGTCAGGTCAGTTAGTTATGTTGACTCAGCGTTTGGCGCGAAGCGCCGCGGAATTTATGACAACCGAAGGTATTAATGCTGAAAAAGCTTTCTTGCTCGGTAAAGATGCGAATACGTTCTACGATTTGGTAGAAGGATTCTTGAATGGTAGTGAAATCTTGAAATTGCCGGCAACTAAAGAACCAGCAACGCGCGCGAAGTTAGGTGAACTGCAAAAAGCATTCGTTGATTATAAGAAGAGTGTTGACAATATTCTCGTGAAGTTGGCCGAGTTTATCGCTGCTAAAGAAGCTGAGCAAACCATCTTTAATGAAAACGAAGTGTTAAAGCAAAAGATTTCTGAATTGGAAAAAACTTACGTTAAACAACAAGATACAACCAATCTTTCTTTCTGGCTGTTGATGGTAACGGCGGTGATGGCGCTGATTTCTGCTGCTGGTATTGCGGTGGTTCTGTTGCAAGACAGTCGTAATCGTACTAAAGAAGCTAACCAACGACGTCTCGAGGCCGATGCGCAAATGCAATTGGCGCAAAAACAAGAGGAACAAGCGAACGCAATTAATGAACAAAACCAGGCTGCGATTTTGCGATTGATGAATGAATTGCAAGAAGTGGCGGACGGTGACTTGACGGTTCAAGCGACGGTTTCTGAAGACATCACGGGTGCGATCGCCGACTCCGTTAATTACACGGTGGAAGAGTTGCGTGGTCTGGTAGGTCGTGTTACGACAACGGCAGTTCAAGTTACTTCAGCGTCTATGCAAGCGCAAAGTATTTCCGATGAACTGTTGGAAGCGTCACATCAACAAGCACGTGAGATTGTGGATGCGGGTAAAGCGATTACCACGATGGCGAATGACATTACTGAGGTTTCACGATCTGCGAATGAATCCGCAGAGGTTGCGCGTCAGTCAGTTGCTGCGGCAGAGCAAGGGGCCTTAGCGGTAGAGAACACGATTAAGGGCATGAACGAGATTCGTGAACAAATTCAAGAAACATCTAAGCGTATTAAACGTCTCGGTGAATCTTCACAAGAGATTGGTGAGATCACGGAACTGATTTCTGACATTACCGAACAGACCAACGTATTGGCGTTGAATGCGGCGATTCAAGCGGCATCAGCGGGTGAAGCAGGTCGAGGCTTCTCAGTTGTTGCGGAAGAGGTTCAGCGCCTTGCGGAACGTTCAGCGGAAGCGACGAAACAGATCGGTGCCTTGGTTCGTACGATTCAAACAGATACCCATGACGCGGTAGCCGCGATGGAAAAATCAACACAGGGTGTGGTTGAGGGAGCTAAATTGTCAGATGCTGCGGGTACTGCGTTGTCTGAGATCCGTAGCGTTTCAAACCGTCTCGCGGAACTGATTCAAGGTATTTCACTCTCTACAGAACAGCAAGCGACCTCAGCGAATGGCGTTGCGCAGAATATTGAGCACATCTTGACCATCACTGAAAAAACGCAAAATGGTACTCAACAAACTTCTATGTCCATTAAGGACTTGTCTAAGTTAGCTGAAGAATTGAAGAACTCGGTCTCTCGTTTCCGAGTTGCAGCCTGATAGGAGACAACTGGTCATGCCTTCGCGTGGCCAGTACATGACAGCAACGCGGAAAACTTGGTTTTTCGCCTGAAAAGTTTGCGGGGATTAAGAATGACATCAGGTTCTTCCAAGTCGTCAGAACACGGCCAAGAGCAATTCGATATTGCGCCTTTGTCGTGGGTGATGGCGGAGTTAAGAGAGGCACTTAGTAGTGCCGGAAAGTTGCTGAGTGACGCATTAGTACAAGATGCTGAGGCTCAGGCAACATCATTGCTACAAGCAAAAACCTATTTACACCAAGCTCACGGTGCTTTACAAATCGTTGAGGTTGAAGGTGTGGCGATTGTTACCGAAACAGTCGAAGAGTTAATTGAACGAATTCAAACTGCAAAGTTGGAATTGTCTCCAGCAGTTGTCGCGAAGATGACAGAGGCATTCTATGCGGTATTGCGTTATCTTGAAGATTTGTTGACGGGTAACCCTCAACAGCCGGTACGTTTGTTCCCAGAATATCGCGCCTTGTTAGAGCTTAAAGGTGCAGAACGTATCCATCCAGCGGATCTGTTTTTCCCTTCCTTATCTGTACAAGAGAAAATACCGGAACTTGCATTGAGTGCGAGTCCAAAAGACATCAATTACGGCGCAACGCGTTTGCGTTTTGAAAAACTATTGCTGACTGTGTTGACTAGCAAGAGCCCAGAAGCGCAAGCTGACGCGGCGAGTCAGATGGGTATTTTGATTCGCGAAATCGAGCAAGCTCAGACGACGTCGCAAACCAAGGCATTCTGGTTGGTGATGCGTGCTTTCGCAGAGTCAAGTGCTCAAGTCGATAAGCGCGATGAGCGCCATGTAAAGCAAATTTGGGGACGCATCAACTTACAAATTCGTCGTTTAGTTGAAGGTAATACCAGTGTTCCTGAAAGATTACTGCGCGATGCATTGTTTTTTATCGCGCAGGTGAAGGAACCGAGTGCGTTTGTTGCCCAGATTCGTAAGGCATACCAGCTCGATGATCATGTGCCTCATGATTATGACCAGAAGCGCTATGGTCTGATTTCTCCACAAGTCTTGACGACTGCAAAAGAACAGCTGTCGAATGTGAAGAATTTGTGGGGCAGAATTTCGAATGGCGACAGTGGTGTTGCTGATAAATTCAAGCAAAAAATCAAAGACTTAGTTGCAACAACTGATTCTCTGCAGACGCCAGCATTAGCGAAATTAGTGCGTGAGTTGAATGGTATCGCGGGGCATGCGTTAAAGGCGAAAGACCAAGAACGTATGGGTCTCGAGTTGGCGACATGTCTGCTGTTCATTGAAAATTCTTTAGACCAAATTACGCATTTGCCGGCGAATTTCCAAGCGCGCGCCGATGAAATCTCTGCTCGTCTGCTATCCGTGGTAGGCGGGGAGGTCCCAGACAATCAGGCAAGTTGGATCGGTGAGATTTCGCGTGAAGCTCAGCAGCGTCAAACCATGGGGGCATTGGTTGGCGAGATGCAATTAAGCTTGAAGCAGGCGGAAAAAACACTTGATGAACACTTCCGTGATCCTTCGAACACGACAATTCTGGCTCCTGTCGATGGGGTCTTGGCACAAATCGGTGGTGCTTTGGCTATCTTGGATCAAGATGAAGCACTTGCAGCGGTGAATTACACACGTGGGCTTGTCCGAGAATTCGAGCGTGGTGTTGAAGGAAAAACCGATGCTGAAGTTGGTGCCTCGTTTAATAAGGTTGCCCAAAACGTTGGTGCGCTTTCATTTTTCATTGAGACGCTGCAAAGTCAACCTGAATTTGCGAAGAAACGCTTTAGTTTCGATCAAGACACCGGACTCTTCCAAACCAAGTTGTTGGAAAAAGGCCCAGAGAAAGAACTGTTGCCGTCCGTCGAACTTGAGCAGAGTGCGGAAGTATCTCATACCGCCGAACATGATCTGATTGAACAACAAAAGGAATCCGAGCGTTTGCTTGCATCGCTGGTGGAAGCACCGCAAGATTCGAATTTGCAAGCGCAATTAAAGGATTCGCTGGATCATGAACGGTCATTTGCAGCCTTGCTCGATGATAGTGAAGCTAGCGCGCGCGCTAAGTCTGCGATCGAACTTCTGAATACAACCGACTTTACGCAAGCGACGGAAGCACTGGGTGAGATTGTCACCGCAGCGTCACATGTAGAACCAGCACCACAAGTACAAGCGCCTCAGGAAATTCCGGAGACCGAAGCGGAGATCGATGCTGAGTTGCTTGAAATTTTCTTGATGGAGGCTGACGAGGTACTTGGTGCCGTTCGCGAAAATATTCCTCTTTCACGTCATGAACCAAGTAATCAGGAATTTTTGATCCGTTTGCGTCGTTCTTTCCATACGCTAAAAGGTAGTGGACGTATGGTGGGGCTCAATGTGTTTGGTGAGGGCGCTTGGAATATTGAGCAGGTGATGAACCTGTGGTTAGCTGAGTCACGAGCTGGCACCGAAGCTTTGTATCATTTGTTGGAGTATGCTGCTGACGAAATGTTTGCTTGGGTTGAAGAGCTCAAGACGCGCGGCAGCTCGGCTCGCAATTCCGATTTGATCATCGCCGCCGCCATTCGAGTCAAAGAAGGTGGAGATTTTAGTCTTGACAGTATTGCGCCAGAGTTAAGTGTTGAACCCGTTGTCGACGCCATCGAGGAGCTTGCCTCCGAAGTGGAGATTACGGCTGTTGAGCCTGAGGTGGTTGAAGAAGCTGCAATTCCAATGTTGGAACCAGAACTGACGCTTACTTCTCAAGATACCGAATTGGCGGACGTCCAATCAGAGACAGAACTTGAAACTGCGGTCACCACCGAGATCAGCGCTGTGCCGGAATTCGAAACTGTGGCAGATGAAGCTGTTGAGGTACTTCCAGCTTTCGAACTTGCAGAAGAGATTAGCCTCGACACGCCAACTGAAGAGCTGGTAGCGAGCGACGCTGTAGATCAAGTTTTGTCTGAGCCAAGCTTAGATGTTGAGCCAGAACTCATTGTGGCTGAAAGCTTAGCGGCATCAGATGACGATGAATTGCCAATGTTGGCTGAAGTAATCGGCGAAATAGCGGGGCAGTCAGAACCAACAGTGACGGCAGTACACGTACTCGAGCCAGTATCTGAATCGGTTGAAGAGCTCGCGGCATCGCTTGAAGAAATGGTGGCTGAAGAAGCTTCCAATACTCCTCAAGAATCGGCACCTGCAATTGAAACTATCGAGTCCGAAGTGATCCTCGATGAGCCAGTATTGGAGCCGAGCGAAGTTGTGCAAGCAGAAGAAGTCTTGGAAGAGCCAGCTCCTCCGGTCAAAACGGCACAAATCATTGAGTTCCCTGATTTCTCGATGCCGGTTGTGGCTGAAAACGACAACACCAAGCGAATTGGTGAAATTGAGATCAGTCTGCCTCTGCATACGATCTATATGGCAGAGACCGATGAGATAGTGCGTTTCCTTGCTCAGGATTTCGCTGAATGGCGACATGAAGCGACACGACCAGTGTCACGTCATGCAGTTCATGCCTCACATTCATTAGCGGGTAGTTCGGCAACCGTCGGTCTATATGCTGCACAGGAATTGGCGCACAGCCTAGAGAATGTATTGCAGAGATTAGAACGTCACCCAGTCGTGTTGGAACCGAGCGAGTTTGATCTTTTGGATCACGTAGTTGATTGCGTGAAGGCGATGCTGCAGAAATTTGCATTGTCAGAAATGGCAGAACGCGTGCCACAAGAAAATCAACAACTCAGCAAGTTATTGGAAACAATCATTGCACGTTCCAATGTGGGTAATGATGAGGAGTTCATTACTTCAACCAATGAACGCCTCGATCAAATCATGCGTGATGCTGATGAGGGAGGGGCTGAGCCTGAGACTGTTGATGAGGTACTTGATGATCAAGCGCTCGTTGTTGGAGACTCTGCACCATTGGTTGTTGAACCAGAACCAGAACCTGAAGTTGAGACCATAGATGTAGCGGACACTTCTGAGCAAACAGAAGAAGTTCAGCCTATTTCTGAAGATCTGGTTGATGCCGCTGCAGCTGAAATTCTCGCTGCGGCGACTCAGCATGAATCGGCTGAAGTGGCTCCGGTAGCTGCCGTAGTTGAAGCAGAAACAGATCAAGACATATTAGGTTTGACAGACGTGCTGCAGGCAACTGCGGTAGATGAACCGGATAAGTTCGTTGTGGCGGATGAAGTGGTCGTCTCAGAAGATGTCAATGACGACCGTGTAAGTACTGGTATCGAGCTTAAAGTTAGCGATGAGATTGACCATGATTTGTTGCCAGTCTTTTTGGAAGAAGGTAATGACTTATTGCCGATGATCGGTCAGTTATTGCGTTCATGGCAGCAAAGCCCCGAAGACAATGCGATTCCACAATCGATTTTACGTCTCATGCACACCGTGAAAGGTAGTGCGCGGATGGCTGGCGCGATGCAACTTGGTCAGCACACGCACGATATGGAAACTCGTATCGAAAACTTGATGCATACCGGTAGTACGATTCGTCAACCATTGCTCGAAGATTTGGTCTCGCGTCACGATTATGCAATGCATTTGTTTGATCGCCTGCAAAACCCAGGTGCGGTCGAGGAAGTTGTTGCAGCGCCGGCTGAACTGACGGTTGAACAAGAGATCAACCAGTTCCAAGAAGAGATGCATGCGGCGGCTTTGGCTGAAGCAGAAGCGAAACTGAAAGCCGCAGAGGCTGAGTTGGCGGCAATGGCAGCCGCTGCGCCTGTCGATGAGACATCAGCGTCTGCTGCAAGCGAGGCGGCTGTACCAGCAGCACCTGAATCCAAGTTGGTCGAGGTCAAGGCGGTTGTCCCAGCGTTCACTGCACCACGTGTATTGCGTCAAGCGGCTCCACAAGTTGTCGCGCCCGCAAGTGCCGCACCAGTGCCTTTGGTTCGTGTCCGTGCTGATATTCTTGACCGCTTGGTCAACCAGGCCGGTGAAGTTTCTATCTCACGTTCGAAACTTGAGAATGAAGTCGATACACTGAAATCTTCTTTGGCTGAGTTGACAGAAAACGTGAGCCGTTTGCGTGATCAGTTGCGTGAAGTTGAGATTCAAGCTGAAACGCAAATTTCTTCTCGTATGGCATTGTCTGGCGATCGTGAATTCGATCCGCTTGAGTTTGACCGATTTACGCGTCTACAAGAATTGACACGTATGATGGCCGAGAGCGTCAACGACGTTGCGACAGTTCAATCTGCATTGAATCGTACGATTGAGGGCGCAACGACTGACTTGAACTCACAAGCTCGTTTGACGCGTGAATTGCAACAAGACTTGATGCGCGTTCGTATGATTCCGTTCTCTAGCGTGTCTGAACGTTTGTATCGTATTGCGCGTCAAACAGCAAAAGAGATGGATAAACGCGTCAACCTTGATATCCGCGGTACATCCGTTGAAATTGACCGTAGCGTTTTGGAAAAAATGGTTGGACCTTTCGAGCACATGCTGCGTAACGCGATTGTGCACGGTATCGAAAGCCGTCAAGATCGTATTAATCGTGGCAAAAATGAAGTCGGTGAGTTGCTGATCGAGATTCGCCAAGAGGGTAATGAAGTTGTGATTCACTTCACCGATGATGGACAAGGTTTGAACCTTGGCCGTATCCGTGAAAAAGCGAAAACCGTTGGCTTGTTGACCGACGATAGCTATATGAGTGAAGGCGAAGTTGTTAACCTGATCTTTGAACCAGGTTTCTCTACAGCCAGCGAAGTCACCGAATTGGCAGGTCGTGGCGTTGGTATGGACGTGGTACGTTCAGAAGCCGCATCGCTCGGCGGTCGTGTGGCGGTTAGCTCAGTCGAAGGACAAGGCGCGCACTTTACGATCAACTTGCCGTTGACTTTGGCGGTAACCCAGGTCGTTATTTTGAATGCAGGCGGCAAGACTTTCGCGGTGCCTTCCGTGTTGGTAGAACAAGTACAGCAGCTCAAGTCTGCTGCATTAGCTACGGCATACAATGATGGTGCAATTATGTGGCAAGGTGCGCGAGTACCTTTGCACTATTTGCCAAGTATGCTCGGTGAACGTAACGCGACACCAGATACGCAACAGTACACACCAATTCTAATCATGAAGAGCGATAAAGAACGTGTCGCCATTCACGTTGATCAAATTATTGGTAACCGCGAGGTCGTTGTTAAAAACGTTGGCCCGCAGTTGGCGCGTATGATTGGTATTGCAGGTGCGACAGTTCTCGGTTCTGGTGACATCGTTCTGATTTTGAACCCTGTCCCATTGGCACAGAAACTGGAAGCTGAACGTGCTAAATTGCCTGATACTACAGTTGAATCCGCAAGCCCAGAAATGGGTGCAGTGGCAGAAATGGTGGCAGCTACAGCAGCACCGGCAGCAGTTGAACCGGTTCAAGGTTTGCGTTCACATCACATCGTGATGGTGGTCGATGACTCCTTGACGGTGCGTCGTGTTACTCAGCGTCTGCTGGTACGTGAAGGCTATCAAGTTGTGTTGGCAAAAGACGGTATCGATGCGCTGGAACAGTTGCAATCGATTACGCCTGATGTGATGTTGGTTGATATTGAAATGCCTCGCATGGATGGTTTTGACTTAACACGTAACGTTCGTAGTGATTCACGTACGAGTCATATTCCTATCATCATGATTACCTCACGTACTGCGGATAAACACCGTAACTATGCGATGGAATTAGGTGTCAATGAATACTTCGGTAAACCTTACCGCGAGGATGACTTGTTAGGTGCGATTAGTGGTTTCGTCAATAAAGAAGTCACAGCCGAATCCTAATCAGTATTGAACCTCAATAGAAACCTCGAATCTTGCGACAGATTCGAGGTTTTTTTATGTGGAGGCCTTTTTGACGACGCTATAGCGCTCTAAAGTCTTCAGACGAGCGACATCATGCATGATAATAGGTTCAGGGTAATCAACCCCCAATCGCAGTTTTGCAGCAGCCAACTCAATCGGCCCGAGTGTCCACGGAGCATGAATTTGCTTGGCGTTCAATCCGGCTAGTTGAGGCAGGTAACGGCGAATGAACTTACCTTCGCTATCGAATTTTTCAGATTGTGTGATGGGGTTGAAAATACGGAAGTAGGGTTGTGCATCACAGCCTGAAGACGCTGCCCACTGCCATCCGCCATTGTTCGCAGACAAGTCAAAGTCAATCAGCTTGAGCGCAAAATACGCTTCACCCCAACGCCAGTCGATACCAAGATCTTTGATCAAGAAGCTAGCAACGACCATTCTTAATCGGTTATGCATGTAGCCGCTTTGATTAAGCTGATGCATGGCAGCGTCGACTAAAGGGTAGCCAGTTTTTCCATCGCACCAAGCTTGAAACAGTGCTTGCGCATGTTCACCGCTTTCCCATTGAATCGCATCGTACTCGGGTTTAAACGCATGTCCTACCACGCGCGGGTGGTGATGCAAGATCATAAAATAGAAATCGCGCCAAATCAGTTCCGACAACCAAACACTTGCCCCTTGCAACTGATTGGCTACGCGCATCTGTCGCACGGCTAAACTGACCAAGTAACGAACCGATACCGTACCAAAGCGTAAATGCACAGAGAGGTAGGAGGGCCCCTTCACCGCAGGGAAATCACGAGTGTTTCCATACTGATCCATGCGATCGAGGAAATCTTCGATCAATGCTGACCCTGCTCGCATGCCGCCTTTGAGTTTGGGTTCATTCTCTATGGATTGAAACCCCATCTGCTGCAAACTCGGCATCACATCATCGTGATGGGCTGCGAATTGTTGAGCGTATTTTTCAATCGGATAGGGCTTAAAGTAAAAATCTGTGCCTCCCTCAACTTCGGACGCTAGCTTCTTTAACCATGCGTTTTTGTAGGGTGTAAATACTGAAAACGGTTGAGCTGAGAGACTCAGTACTTCATCTTGCTCAAAGATCACCTGATCTTTGTACGAGAGAAGTTGGCACCCGCTTTTCTGTAAGCTTTTCTGAACCGCTAAATCGCGTTCTTTTGCTTGGGGTTCATAATCGCGGTTGATAAAGACTGCATCTACTTCGAGTTCTGCCGCTAGCTGAGGGATTTCAATCTGAGGATCACCATAGCGAACGATTAAACCTCCCCCCAGGTTTTCAAGTTCTTGTCGCAATTCCACGATACTTTGGTAAATAAATTGCACCCGTCTATCATCCTCAGGCAGATGCTGAAGGATTGTCGAATCGAAAATGAAGCAACAGAAGCACTGCTTAGTTTTTTTGAGGCCATGAAACAAGGCTGCATGGTCAAAGCTTCGGAGGTCGCGGCGAAACCAGACTAAACTTTTATTAAACTGAAATGTCATTAACTTAATATCCAACTGAGTTCACAACTGTGGGTGGTTGCCGTTGTAGGTGACTGGCGCGTGTGTAGGAACCATAGCATAGTCCCGAAAAACTCGGCTAAAAATGCTAAAATACGGGTATGAAGAAGCATAAATCTATCAATACCCCTATCGACGAGTTCGACGACGAGGAAATTGAGCTCCTCAGTCAAGAATTGTCAGATGAGCTTGAGCAAACCATCAAGCTCAAATTCGGTTCATCTGAGCAAGATGAACCGGAACACTCATTAAATCTCAGTAATCACTTCCTCATTGCGATGCCCAGCATGCTCGATCCGGTTTTTGGCGGCTCGGTTATTTACATTTGTGAACACAATGCGCGCGGTGCAATGGGCATGGTGATCAATCGTCCTACCGATATGACGATTGCCGACTTATTTGATCGTATCGACCTCCAGTTGGAAATTATTCCCGACTCTCATCCGTTTGGGCAACGTCCTGTGATGTTTGGCGGCCCAGTGCAAAGTGATCGCGGCTTCGTCTTGCACGCACCCGGTGGAAAGTATTCCTCGTCGCTCAAAGTTTCGGATGAAGTGTGTTTTACGACTTCACGCGATATTTTGGAATCACTCGCGGCGGGTGATGCGCCACACCGTTTGCTATTGAGCATCGGTTACGCTGGATGGAGTGCCGGTCAGTTAGAGAAAGAAATTCTTGATAATGGTTGGCTCACGGTTCCTGCCGATATCAGCGTGATGTTTGATACGCCGATTGAAGAGCGCTTCGATGCGGCAATGAAATTGCTCGGATTTGATCCCTTGATGTTGGCAAGTGTGGCTGGACACGCTTGATGAATACGAGTGTGAGTGCGAATGCGGTCGATCTTGCCGAAGTCAGTGGAACCGTCTTGGCCTTTGACTTTGGATTGAAACGCATTGGCGTTGCTGTCGGCAACACCCTTACACGTCAGGCAAATCCATTAAGCATTATCAGCGCAGCCAGTAATGATGCGAAGTTTGAAGCGGTGGCGAAATTCATCCAAGAGTGGCAACCGGCTTTATGTGTGGTGGGACTTCCTATGCACCAAGATGGTACTGCCCACGAAATGACGGTGCGTTGCCAGCGTTTTGGGAATCAATTGAATGGCCGCTTCGGCGTGAAAGTGGTGATGGTGGACGAGCGTTACTCGTCTGCAGTGTTGCATGCTAAGCAGGGTGAAAGAATTGACGATCAAGCGGCCGCAGTGATTCTGCAGCAGTTTTTTGATCAGAGTTGAATGAAATAAGTAGATAAACAAAGTGTCGAGCGCGCTTCATGTCGCGAAACTTGAAACGCCGCATGATCAATTAATGTAAAGCTTCTTGCTGACCCGAAGAGTGAAGATGAAAAATCCACAATTAAATAAACATGGCGAACTCCAACATCTGTTGGGTATCGATGGTCTACCAAAATCCATTATTAAACACATCCTTGATACAGCATCGTCTTTTGTGGATATCGGCGAACGTGAACTCAAAAAAGTACCGTTAATGCACGGTAAGAGCGTGTTCAATTTGTTTTTCGAAAACTCAACTAGAACTCGCACGACCTTCGAAATCGCTGCGAAGCGTCTTTCTGCTGACGTGATTAATCTGAATATCGCGGCATCGAGCGCCAGCAAAGGTGAATCATTACTCGACACTATCGATAACTTGGCTGCTATGCACGCCGATATGTTCGTGGTGCGTCATGCGACCTCGGGTGCGCCGTTCTTGATCGCTCAACATTTGAATGACACCAAACAACATCATGTGCACGTGGTTAACGCAGGTGATGGTCGCCATGAACATCCAACGCAAGGCTTGTTGGATATGTACACCATCCGCCACTACAAGAAAGATTTCGCCAACTTAACGGTAGCGATCGTCGGTGACGTTTTGCATAGCCGTGTGGCACGTTCCGACATTCATGCATTGACGACCTTAGGTGCAGCGGAAGTGCGGGTAATTGGACCTCGTACTTTGCTACCAGGTGGTTTAGAACAAATGGGTGTGCGCGTATTTACGGATATGAACGCAGGTTTGAAAGATGTTGACGTGATCATCATGCTGCGTTTGCAGAACGAGCGTATGAACGGTGCATTGCTGCCGTCGACGCAAGAATACTTTAAGCAGTATGGTTTAACACCAGAGCGTTTGGCGTTAGCGAAACCAGATGCGATCGTGATGCATCCAGGTCCGATGAATCGTGGTGTCGAAATTGATTCCGCAGTGGCCGATGGTCCACAGGCAGTGATTTTGTCGCAAGTTACCTTTGGTATTGCGGTACGTATGGCGGTGATGAGCATTGTTTCTGGCTCGCACACGCAATAAGCACGTGTTCGCTCATCGTCTACCAACAGAATTTTAAGAAAGTATTGTGATGAATCTTCATATCAAAAATGGCCGAGTGATTGACCCTCAAAATGGTGTCGACGCGGTACAAGATGTGTTTATTAGCGAAGGCAAAATTGCTGCACTCGGCACTGCCCCAGTCGGATTTCAAGTAGGCCAGATCATCGATGCCAGTGGTCTGATTGTTGCGCCAGGTTTGGTCGATTTAAGTGCGCGTCTGCGTGAACCTGGATTTGAATATAAAGCGACATTAGAGTCTGAATTGCAAGCAGCGATGCGTGGTGGTGTCACCAGCTTGGTGTGCCCACCGGATACCGACCCCGTGCTCGATGAAGCAGGATTGGTTGAGATGTTGAAGCAAAGAGCGAAAATGCAAGCGAAGGCGCATGTCTATCCCTTGGGCGCGTTGACGATAGGCTTGAAAGGTGAAAATCTGACCGAGATGGCAGCCTTGACCGAAGCTGGTTGCGTCGGGTTTTCACAAGCGGAAGAAGCGATTGTCGACACCAATGTATTGCAACGCGCGCTGTCTTATGCGGCGACATTCGGTTACACCGTATGGTTGCGTCCACAAGATGCGTTTATCGGTAAAGGTGGTGTGGCACACAGCGGTCCATTGGCGTCGCGCCTTGGTTTATCGGGTGTGCCAGTGATGGCGGAGACGATCGCTCTACATACCTTGTTTGAATTGATGCGCGCAACGGGTGCTAAAGTGCATTTGTGCCGCGTCTCTTCTGCTGCTGGTTTAGAGTTGATTCGTCAAGCAAAACGCGAAGGTTTGCCCTTGACTTGTGATGTTGGTGTTCACCATGTGCATATGACCGATAACGATATTGGCTACTTTGATTCTAACGCTCGATTGACGCCACCTTTGCGCAGCCAACGTGATCGTGATGCGATTTGGGCAGCTTTGGCGGATGGTACGATCGATGCAATCTGTTCGGATCACACACCAGTTGACGATGATGAGAAAGCCTTGCCATTTGCAGAAGCTTCACCGGGTGCAACAGGCTTGGAGCTGTTATTGTCCTTGGCCGTGAAATGGTCCGATGATAGTCGTGGCGCTATTAGCCTGAGCCAAGCGATACGCAAAATTACCAGCGATCCGGCGCACTTGGTTGGGTTGGCTGCAGGTCATTTGGCAGTCGGCGCGAATGCAGATCTTTGTATTTTCTCGGCTGCAGGTCGCTGGTCTGTTACCCGTGATGCCATCGTAAGCCAAGGTAAGCATACGCCTTTCTTGGGTTGTGAATTGCCAGCGGTCGTGCATGCCACTATCGTTGGTGGCCGCCTTGCTTATCACGCTCAAGCGGCTAATAACACCGCGAACGCCTAATTGATCCCCTAGGCCTGACTGACTGTCGGGCCTTTTTTATTTTTTAAGAACTTCCACTAAGCTTGGTGATGCATGCCTAATTTACGTTTGCTTCGTGTACTTGTGCATGTTTTTACAGGTGTTCTAACCTGTGCTTTTTTGTTTCCGTTCAGCTCAGACGCTAAGCGTTCTCACTTCGTTCGCCGCTGGTCGATAGGCTTACTTAATTTATGCCGAGTTGAGGTGCGCTTAATCGATCAAAGTGGCGGACAGCTTGCAGACCATGCTTTGATCGTGGCGAATCACGTGTCTTGGATGGATATCTTCGTGATTAATTCATGGCAGGCGTGTCATTTTGTGGCGAAGTCGGATATTCGTAGTTGGCCCATCGCAGGTTGGTTGAGTGCGCAAGCTGGGACAATTTTCTTGGCACGTGGCAAGCAACGCGAAGTGCGCCGCATTTATGAAGGCTTGGTCCACCAGTTAAGAGAGAACAAACGTATCGCTTTTTTTCCGGAAGGGACAACAGGAGCGCAGGGCAATCTTTTGCCATTTCATGCGAACTTGTTTGAAGCGGCAATTGAAGCCCAAGTGCCAATCCTGCCTTTCGCTGTGCGCTATGTTGATGCGCAAGGCAACTTACATCCAGCCGCAGATTTTATCGGTGAAATGACTTTTGCTGAGAGTATGAAACTGATTCTAAAGTCTGGCGGCATGCGCGCTGAGTTGATTCAATTGCCGTCGATCCCAACGGATCGTGCGCATCGCCGAGAGGTAGCACAGCGCGCACGTGAGGTTGTTGCCAATGGTTTGGGACAGGTTCTGGCAGACTGAGTTAAAACGGTACGACGTGCTGAGGACTATCGACTTGTATGAGCAGTCGATCGGATAAACGCACCGCGCTCAGTTTGCCGCCCCAGACACAGCCTGTGTCAAGACTAATCAAGTTATCACGAAGTACGAGCCCCAAGGTCGACCAATGACCAAAGATGATGGTGTCAGCTTGCGTTCGCCGTTGTGCGAGATCGAACCATGGTAGCAAGTGTTGGGGAGCCTGATTACTGCCTTCTTTTAATTCAAAATCCATGCGCCCGTTGTGATGGCAGAAGCGCATGCGAGTGAAGGCATTGATGATGCAGCGCTGGCGATCGATACCTTGTAGATCATCGTGCCACTGATCTGGCAGATTGCCGTACATGTCGTGCAGCAGGGCGACGAATTCACTCCCTCGCAGAGTCGTTTCAATTTCCTGTGCTAGCGCCAAGCATTGAGCGAAACTCCAGTCAGGGAAAACGCCTGCATGCACTAATAAATGTCGATCTCCACAGTCGATTGCTAAAGGACGTTGGCGTAACCATTCGAGTAGATCGTCACGATCATCGGCAGCAAGTATGTCATTAAGCGTGTCGCTACGATGCGCCTTCTTTACGTGGTGTGCGACAGCCAGTAGGTGAAGATCGTGATTGCCTAACACGCTATTCGCACGATCGCCGAGCGAGCGCACGTAACGCAAAGTGTCGAGAGATTCAGGCCCACGGTTAATGAGATCACCTGCAAACAATAGTCGTGCCTTCGGAGAGACTGCATCAATCTTGTCGACGAGTTGACGCAGTTGCGTATAGCAACCTTGCACATCGCCGATGACGAAGACGTCTGACATCAGTGTTCTGCACCAAGTCGCTTTGCTTCAGCACGGCTGATCAAAGCTTGCTGCTTTTCTTGCTCACGCATGCTGGTGGTGACCATGGTTGGCCAACCGATTAAATGCTGTTCGGTGATTTCTGCCAAGGCACGCAAGCCATCCGGTGATTCATTCAAGCAGGGAATGTAATTGAAAGTTTGACCACCTGCCGTCAAAAACGCTTGACGAACCTCCATCGCGATTTCTTCCAATGTTTCTAAACAGTCGGCTAAGAATCCAGGGCATACCACGTCGATACGCTTGATGCCTTGTTTTGCCAAGGCTTGTACGGTCGGCTCGGTGTAGGGCTGCAACCATTCTGCACGTCCTAGACGCGATTGGAAGGTGACGACATATTCGTCTTTGCTAATGCCTAGTTGTTCAGCCAAAAGTCGTGCTGTTTTATAGCACTCACAATGATAAGGGTCGCCACGCATCAAGAAGGCTTTAGGCAAGCCATGAAAGCTCATCACCAACTTTTCAGGACGGCCATTGCTTTCCCAGGATTTTAGGATCGAGGTCTTGAGCGCCTGAATGTAAGCGGGGTGATCGTGATAATGTTTGATGAAACGCAGTTCCGGAATATTTCGAGTCTGTTGGTAGTGCGCAGTCACCGCATCAAAGTTAGAAGCGGTGGTGGTGGCCGAGTATTGCGGATAGGCTGGCAAAATTAAAATACGTTCGTAGCCATCTGCTTTCAACTGCGTCAGCACCTCTGGAATAGATGGTGAACCATAACGCATCGCGAAAGTCGCGTGGACCTCATGGCCGCGTTCTCCGAGGTAGCCTTTCAAGAGCATCGCTTGCTTCTTGGTGTGCAAGAGTAAAGGCGAGCCTTCGTTGGTCCAAATTGAGGCGTATTTCTCCGCTGAAGTTTTTGAGCGGAAGGGCAGAATGATGAGATTCAAAATCATCCACCAAATTGGGCGTGGAATTTCGACCACGCGTTGATCCCACAAAAATTGTTTGAGGTACTTACGTACTGCTGAAGGTGTCGGCGCATCAGGTGTGCCGAGATTAATTAAGACAACTGCCGTCTTTACTAATTTGCCGTGGGCATATTCAGGTTCTTTTAAGAAGGCCATTTTTACTACCTTAATCGTTAATTTTTTGTGGACGCTTGTTCAACAGCGTTTGTGAAATAAACATAAACCTAAAGAGCCAATAATTCCCTAGCGTGTTTGCGCGTTGTCGCGGTGATTTCTAAACCGCCTAGCATGCGCGCTATTTCTTCTACGCGTTGTTTATTGTCGAGCGCCGTAATGTGAGATGTCGTCTTGCCGCTATCTTGTGACTTGCTCACTTCGAAATGCTGATTGCCTTGGCTTGCCACTTGCGGCAAATGTGTAACACACAGTACTTGGCGATCTTGCCCCAAACGGCGCAATAAGCGACCAACGACTTCAGCAACCGCGCCACCAATGCCGCTATCAACTTCGTCAAAAATGAGTGTGGGAGTGGCGGTAGCACATGAGGCGATGACGGAAATCGCTAAAGAGATACGGGCCAATTCACCGCCTGAAGCCACTTTGGCCAGAGGACGCGCTTGCACGCCAGCATGACCCGCCACCAAAAATTCAACTTGCTCTATGCCAGTTGCACTTGGTTCGCATGTTTGCAATGCGACTTCAAAGCGGCCGCCCGACATACTCAAATCTTGCATGGCCGTTGTGACGGCAGTACCGAGATCTTTTGCGACGACATGACGTTTAGCGCTCAGCTCTTGTGCTGCGTGGAGATACTGCTGATAGGCTTGTTCTTCTTGTTTTTTGAGACCTTCCATATCGGAGGCACCGGAGAGCTGTGCGAGTTGCTTTTGTAAATCGTGGAACTCTTCAATCAATTGCTCAGGTTGTACATGGAAACGACGAGAGGCGCTGTGCAAGCTTTCCACACGCTGTTCGACTTCACGCAAACGTGCAGGATCAAGCTCGACACGACCGAGATAGTCGTTCAGTGCATAGGAACATTCTTGCAAATTAATGCGAGCCGAATCTAAGGCTTCCGTGATCGGTTTGAGATGCGCATCGAATTCCTCAAGTTTTGCTAATCGTTGTAAGACGGCACAGACTTGGGATAGCAGCGGGTGATCGGATTCGCTAATCAAGTTCGCCGCTTCTTGAGCGCCTTCTAACAAACTGGCTGCGTGGGCTAGGCGACTGTGTTCTTGATTAATTTCATCCCATTCGCCGGCTTTCAATTGCAGCTTGTCGAGCTCACCGACTTGCCATTCGAGGCGTTCGCGTTCTTGCAAAATATTTTTTGCATTCAGTTCAAATTCTTCGCGTTGCTTAGCGAGGGTGCGCCAGTGTTTAAACAGTTTGCCGACCTCAGCTGCCTGTGCTTGTAGATTTCCCTGTTGATCGAGTAGGGCACGTTGTGCATCACCTTTTAATAATGATTGGTGAGCGTGCTGACCGTGAATGTCGACTAAAAACTCACCGAGTTCACGCAATTGGGCGGCGCTGGCGGTGATGCCGTTGATATAGGCTTTTGAACGCCCCGCATTGTCAATGACGCGACGAATAATGAGTTGTCCGTCTTCACTAGTAAAATCATTGTTTGCCAGCCAAACGCTGGTTTCCGCATTCACTGTAAATTCAGCCGAAATGTCGGCCTTCTGCGCACCTTCACGCACCATGCTGGCATCGCCGCGCCCACCTAAGCTCAATGCCAAGGCGTCAATCAAGATGGATTTACCTGCGCCGGTTTCACCCGTAAATACAGTGAAGCCAGAGGAAAATTCCAATTCAATTGTATCGACAATCACAAAGTCACGGATGGCAAGCGTACGCAGCATAATTTTTAATCGAAAAGACGTGAAGAGATTGCTTATTTTACCTCAGGTAAAGCAAGCGCAGAGTGAAACCCAGAACTAAGTTCGAGGCCTTTTTTTGTCGTGGTTTTCGCTGGGCAGCGATGGTCCTAAAGGAAAATTGGAAGTGGTTTGTTTTGACCCGAAAAATGACCCCAGGCGCGACCTAATTGAGGGCACCTTCGACCGAAGGATACTCGTTCCAATGTAATTTTTCGCGCAGCGTGTGGTAGTAATTCCAGGATTGCGGATGCAAGAAGGTGATCTTGTGGGTGGAGCGGCTAATGATGACTTGGTCTTTGTGCGTCAAATCGGCGAATGACTGCATGTCGAAATTTACACTGGCATCGCGTCCAGCCACCATCTCCACGCGTACCACGCTTGTCTCTGGCAGAACAATAGGGCGATTGGATAAAGCATGGGGCGCAATCGGAACCATAGCTATACCGCCTAAAGCCGGATGCAAAATGGGGCCGCCAGCGGATAAGGCGTAGGCGGTGGAGCCGGTCGGCGTCGAGACAATCAAGCCGTCAGAGCGTTGGTTGTACATAAAATGATCGTCAACATCGACTCGTAATTCGATCATGCCTGAGCCCGCACCACGCGACAGTACGATGTCATTGAAGGCGACGCCGCTAAAAATTTGTTCGCCATCGCGCACGACGATGGCTTGCAGTAAGCAGCGTTGTTCCTCGATGTGTTTGCCACCCAAGATTTCACCAACAGCCGAGATCATTTGATCGCGAGGAATATCGGTAATAAAGCCAAGGCGTCCTTGGTTGATGCCGATTAAAGGTACGTCATAGGGGGCGAGTTGTCTTGCAATGCCTAGCATGGTGCCGTCACCACCAAGGACAATAGCTACATCAGCATGGCGCCCGATATCGGCTACGGACATCGCGTTGTAGGCCATCAGATCGAGGTTCTGCGCTGAATCATGATCAAATACGACGGTGTGACCAGCATCAGCGAGAAAATGGGCAAGTTCATTGAGCGATTCACTCATGCCAACTGCATTGTATTTTCCAATCAGGGCGATGGTTTTACCGGAACTTGTCATAGCATGCTTGAAATATTTCAGAAGGCCTTAGATTACACCATTTTCACTCGTATGCCTTACTTGACTTCAGCAGGTGTCGCTAAGAAGTAGTAAAACTCGGTATTTTTGCGATAACCAAGCGATTCATAGAGGGCTTGCGCGCCATGGTTATCGTGGGCGGTTTCTAAAAAGAGTCCTTTGGCACCGTCTTGCGCAGCAAAGTCACGGGCACGATTCATTAAAGCTTCTGCCACGCCTCGGCGACGGGCATTTGGGGCAACATACAGATCGTTCAATATCCACAAGCGTTGTGCGGATACGGATGAAAAGCTGGGGTAGAGTTGAACGAAGCCGACGCCGATTGTTTCTGATCTATTTGTGTCGCTGACGTCGATCGATTCGGTCGCTAAGAAAATAACCGATTCCTGTTGCCGTATGCGCTGCTCAAGAAATCGATGGGCCAAGACAAGGTCGGATGCTTGTTCATAAAATACACGATAGCCGTCAAACAAAGGCGCGAGCAGGGGAAGGTCTTCGATGGTGGCGACAGTAATCTGTAGTGACATAGGTTTGTGTTGGCGGGTTTAAAAATCGAGTTGCCTGATGATTTTTGTCGGTGAACATTGGTGCTGATCTGTGCCGTTACTATAAACGACCTTATAATGGAAGAAAACTTCATTCACGCTTTATGACGCAAATCGCCATCGCAGGTGCAGGAATCGCCGGACTCGCTACTGCTATCCACCTGACTCGACTCGGACTTGACGTTGCGGTCTATGAGCATGTCGCCGACCCCACTCCCGTCGGTGCTGGGATCTTATTGCAGCCAAGCGGGCAGGCAATGCTAGCGGAGCTGGGGTTGCTTGATACTGTGCATGCTCGGGCCGCCAGGGTTGATAGCTTAGAAGGGTACTCAGGTAAATGGAAGGCGCTGAACCTACACTATCAACGCGCCAATCCTGAATGGTACGGCTTGGGTGTTCATCGCGCTAGCTTGCATCAGGCCTTGTGGCAAGCAGCGATTGAACTTGGTGTTCCCATTCATTTAGGTCAAGGC
>CANHZI010000032.1 GCA_947464955.1 Oxalobacteraceae bacterium | reverse complement strand
AGAGATTCAGAATTTTGCAACCAAATGGTTATGGACTTACAATCATGATCGTCCCAATACTGGGATCGGCGGCATTACCCCAAAACAAAAGCTAGCACTTGCCGCTTAGCCTCTACTTATCGGCCGCATTAAAAATGGGGGGATTACCGTTTGATCAAATCCTTTTGATTTTTGTCAAAATTCGAACATAAATTCAATAAAACAACCAAAATTATTCTCAGCTTTCTGCAGAAAATATGAAGTAATATGAGACCAAGGAATCATTAAATACAGCGATTTTTCTTAAAGTTTTTCTCCTACATTTAGAACCTAAACTACCTTATTTGATGAGCGACAAAATGGCAACTAACAACTTCCCCCCACATCAATTGCGGAATCAAGAAAATACGGAAAGGAGAAATAGGGACGTGTCCTTTTTCACTTTATTAGAGCTTACACCTTGGGAAGTTGTTGATGGCGTTATGAAGGAGCAAGGCTACGCTGCTGAGGATGCAATCTCTTCTGGAAAAATGCGCGAAGTATGTCCCTATTGCGACAACGTGCCTTTAGATTTGATTTTGCGCTACAAGCATGTTAAACGAGCTCACCTTTTTTGTGCAAACTGCACGCGCTGTTTCGACGCACTATATCCAGATGGGGCCTCGGCACTTGCCATTGGGGCCGTGTCATTGGTTTGAATACCTGATGAGCTTTGTAAGCTTGTAAAATATTTCCTCACTGCGTACTAAATCTGCTGAGGGTCTTAGCGGCAACAACCCTCACGAATCTTCTCGGCTTCTGAGCGATAAGCTGACCCGCTTATCGACTCCTTCGACGGCGGCACAAACAGAGTGCCAGTCTACCTGATAACTTTCAAGCTTAAAGCTTGATAATAATCACTTCCCCGCTTTCGTCCTGTCCCTAAGATATGCATGTAAGCACCATGGAAGCTGGGTTATGACGATGACCAATAGCCGACAAATCGAATAGCTAAATGCAACATTCTGGTGTTTGGGCGTGACCTGACAGCTTTTCCTTTGAAATTTCATCAATCTAGGAATTTTTTCAGATGACAAATAACGTGATCTTATTGGTGGAGGACAATGAAAGCGATGTCGATCTCACCAAACGTGCATTAAGAAAATCCCGTATTTCTAACCCTTTAATCGTTGCCAGAGATGGTGCCCAAGCATGTGATTTTCTGTTCGGGACCGGTACTTATGCGGGACGAGATACCAAACAAATGCCGGCATTAGTTTTGCTCGACTTGAAATTGCCCGTGATCGGCGGACTAGAAGTATTGCGCCGCATCAGAGCGGATCCGCGCACGCGGCGTGTGGTGGTCATTATTCTCACCTCGTCTGATGCGGTTCCAGATATTGGCTCCGCTTACGATATCGGGATCAACAGTTACCTGCGCAAACCAGTCGACTTCGAAAAATTCAGCACTGTCATCGAACAATTAGGACTGTACTGGCTGCTCACCAATATTGGCCCACCGCTATGACTATTTCACTGCGCTTGCTCCTAATTGAAGATTCACAAAGCGATGCGGAACTGGTCATACGTCTATTGCGGCGTGCTGGCTACGATGTACAAAGCGAGCGGATTCAGACTACTGAGGCGATGCAAACTGCGTTGACTGCACAGACATGGGATTTGATTACCTGCGATCAGGCTATGCCAGGTTTTAATGCTATCGAAGCACTGAACCTATTGCGTGCAAGCGAACTCGATATCCCGTTTATTGTCGTCTCAGGCGCAATCGGAGAAGACATGGGCGTCGATATGATGGTTGCGGGCGCACAGGATTATGTACTCAAAACGAATTTACGTCGTCTCGTTCCTGCGGTTCAGCGTGAACTGGCCGACGCTGCGAATCGTCGCTCAGGCGCATTAAGTTCACAGGCATTGCACGAAAATCAAGGGCGTTACCAAACCATCGTTGATTCAACCTCGGATGCGATAACACGCTTTGATCGCAATGGATACCATCTCTTTGGTAACGCCGTGGCACTGGCAGCAGCAGGTCTCACAGAAAAACAATTCATCGGAAAGACTTATGCGCAGCTTGGTTATCCGGCTCATATCAACCGCTTGTTGGCCGATAAACTCAGTGCAGTGTTTGACACCGGTCAACCGGAACTACTCGAACTCAGTGGAGGAAGCAGACAGCCAGAAATCACCATGGAATTGCGCTTATTCCCCGAGTTAGATAAAGATAGCAACGTAGTGTCGGTAGTAGGTATTGCTCGTGATGTTAGCGAGAAAAAATCCTCCGAAGCACAAATTTGGCAACAAGCGAATTTTGATGTCTTGACCAATCTCCCCAATCGTCGCCTATTCCACCACAATCTGGATGAGCATATCAAACAGACCAAGCGCAGCGACGTCCCGTTCGCACTGTTACTCATTGATCTAGACGGCTTCAAAGCAATCAACGATACCTTGGGGCACGCAATTGGCGATCAGGTCTTGATCGAAGTGGGACGACGAATTCGCTTATGTCTGCGGGAAGCCGATACTCCTGCACGTCTTGGTGGTGATGAATTTGCCGCATTGCTTGCCGATCTATCGGCAGCAAATAGTGTCGAACGAGTTGCTGTATGTCTCCTAAGTGCAGTCGCTGCGCCGTACTTTATCGAACAAGAGAAAGTGTACATTACCGCCAGCATAGGTATTGCGCACTGCCCTGCCGACAGCATCAACGCTAAAGACTTGTTCAAGTTTGCTGATCAGGCTTTATTCGAGGCGAAACACGCGGGGCGTGCCTGTTACCGCTATTTCAGTCGCGATTTAGACGATAAAGCCGAAGCCAGAATGCGTATCACCAATGAAATGCATGATGCATTGGCGAATGATGAATTTAAAATATTTTATCAGCCCATCATCGACCTACAGACTGGCATCATCAACAAAGCCGAAGCGCTGATCCGTTGGCAACACCCCGTTCACGGCTTGATCTTGCCAGGCGAATTCATCACAGAAGCCGAAAGCAGCGGCTTGATTGTCGAGATTGGGAATTGGATATTTAAAGAATCAACCTTCCAACAGCAACGTTGGCGCAAGCAATTTAATGCCAGTTTTCAAATTAGCGTTAATCTCTCCCCTGCACAATTTCGTCATGTTGGTGAATTGGCAAAGACATGGTTAGCGCATCTACAAACACTACCACTAGATAATTGTCTGGCGATAGAAATTACAGAAGGTCTACTACTCGATGCCAGCAGCGATGTGCTCGACACACTGATGGCCTTACGCAACACTGGCATCAAAATCGTGATTGATGATTTCGGCACTGGCTACTCATCCTTGCAATATCTCAAAAAATTCGGTGTTGATTTCCTGAAGATAGACCAGTCATTCGTGTTTGATCTCGATACCAATTTTAAAGACCGCGCCTTGTGCGAAAGCATCATTAGTCTGGCACATAAGCTCGGCATAAAAACCATCGCTGAGGGAGTCGAAATGACTAGTCAGCGCGACATGCTGACCACTGCAGGATGCGACTATGCGCAGGGTTATTTGTTTTCTGTCCCCTTGCCGGCACCGGCACTGGAAAACCTGCTTTGGACACATCATTAGGGACTCAATTTTTACCAGCATCGATGACAACGGCGCACAGAATTATTAGCCGGATCACATAGGGATACACCTGCATTGCGCCACCAGGTTGATGAACTGCTTTATGAGCTATCGATGAAGCAGGCGCAGTTAACGGAACCACAGCAAGCAATTCAACCACTAAGTGTCACGATCGTTCAATCGCCATGCGTATCTTAAAATCCCTACAAATTTCAGCTGCCGTCGGCATTGCTAGCGTGGTATTGATGACTGTCACGATCGCAAGCCTGCAAATCATCGATACAAATTCTGCGCTGGCAACCCAGCGAATCAATTTGGCCATGCGAAAAATCACCATGATGCGTAACTTGTCGACAGATCTGAATGTTGATCGTCAGCCGCGTTCCATACGGCAATGGCAATCATTACATCAAGAACTGACACAACTACTCAATACCATACCCACCATTGCTGGCGACATACAGCTACTGAAAGTCAAAATTCAAAACAAAAATTCCGTGATCGGAAACTTGTTTGACCAAACTTCAAGAACGCATCTAGAACAATTTCCCCTCCAATCTAACGGTTTTATCGACCATCAACTAAAACTTAGAATCGACGCTATCGCATCTGACTTATTAACGATCGATGACATGACAATCGATCACTACCTCGGTCAAAAACTTTGGCTGCGTGTGATGGTTGTTTTTTTTAGTATATCGCTAGCGATCGTCACTTGGACTCTCCTGCGAATCTTATATACCAAGGTCGTTGGCCCCATAGTCAAACTGGAGAAGTCGAGTGCCAAGATCATTGATGGTCAGCTCGATGAGGTTATTTCGACCGCTGGAAGTGATGAGATTGCTTCGCTGGCGTGTAGCCTTGAGACTATGCGACTTTCCTTACTGGGTCAAATGCGAGAAAGAGACGAAACTCGGATGCTAATTAATGCAGAAAACGACAAACTAGCGCTACGTGTTGAGGAGCGCACCGCGCAACTGGCACAATCGAACGATGCGCTGAAATCGTTTAATTATTCCGTTGCGCATGACTTGCGCGCACCGCTGCGTGGCATCGACGGTTGGAGCCTTGCACTGATGGAAGACTATGCTGACAGGCTTGATGAGGAAGGAAAGAAATACCTACAACGTATTCGCAACGATGTTCAACGCATGAGTCAGCTAATCGACGACATGTTACGTCTATCGATGGTCAGCTCCTCCTCTCTCCAAAAAGAGCCTGTCGATTTATCTTCAATGGCTGCTGCGATCATTGGACGCTTGCGTGAACGGTCGCCGCAACGCGATCTGGAATGCATCATACAAGAACAAATGCAAGTTAGTGGTGATCCAAAATTGCTGGAAATTGCGATGACCAACTTTCTCGATAATGCTTGGAAATTTACTGGAAAAAATCCTTATGGAAAGATCGAGGTCGGTTGTGTCAATGTAGAGAATGAGGTCGTATTTTTTGTACGCGACAATGGTGTCGGATTTGACATGAACACCGCACAAAATCTATTTGCGCCATTTCAACGCTTACATTCCGAACAGGATTTTCCAGGAACCGGAATCGGCTTGGCAACGGCACAAAGAATCGTGCAGAGACATGGTGGTCGTTTGTGGGTTGAAGCACAGGTAGGGCAAGGAGCAAGTTTCTTTTTTACGATGGGGGGCAAAACATTGACTGGGTAGTCATCATGGAAGTGATCGTTGCTAAGTCTCATCACTGGGCCTCATCACTAAGCCTCGCAACAAATAAAGTCGACTGTTTTTCTTCGCACAAAAAAATACCCGACATAACATCACGGGCAACAAACACAATGCCGCTCTCATTGATGAAAATTGCGAATTATCAAGTACCTCAGTATTCAGAGAGTCAACAATGCTATTGAGGTTCGATTTATCAATAACTTGAAGGATTTCCATTTTTCAAGCCTCCGCATTTTTCTATGAGGTCTAAATGAAAAGCTTTACATTATTCTTATTCGACTCACCGATATACCCTTTTCAAAGAATCGGAGTTTCTCATTGTAAAGACTCTCCTCTTTTTTGATTTATCCATCACGAATTAGGAGGTATTAATATGATATCCGATAGCGAAATTAAGAAAAATGTTGAAGCTGAATTGCAGTGGGATCCGAATATCCAAGCCACTGATATTGGCATCACGGTCAAAAGCGGTGTGGTTGCGATGAATGGTTATGTGCCAAATTATGTGCAGAAATTTCAGGCAGAAGCCGATGTGAAACGCATTGCTGGTGTTGTGGGCGTTGCCAACGATATCGAGGTGCGCTTACTCAATGTGGACCAAAAGACCGATCCAGAAATTGCTCGCGATGCTGTCTCTGCGCTGAAGATGCAATTGCCAACCATGCACGCAGACTTCAAGGTAGTTGTCCGGAATGGTTGGGTAACACTGGAGGGTGCTACCGAATGGCAGTACTTAAAGGAAAGAACCGAGAGCATCGTGCGCCACATTACAGGTATTAACGGTGTGGCCAACAACATTAACGTCAAACCAAAATTATCTGCGGTAGAAATCAAGCGAAAAATTGAAGCCGCATTTAAACGCAGTGCCGAAATTGATGCCAATAGCATTACCGTTGAAGCTCACAATGATGAAGTCGTTTTGAAGGGCACCGTTCACACCTGGTTCGAACGTAAGGAAGCAGAACGTGTTGCTTGGCTGGCACCTGGCGTTAGAAAGGTCGATGATAAAATTTCGATCCAACCATAGCAGTACTACGCCAAAGCTAATGCATAGGATAGTGTGAACGGATTACCTCGCGCACTGTCCTATTTTTTTACTGCCACAGTTTGCATACGAGGCGTTCAATCGTTTCTCGATCGTCATGCCAAAAGCTTGCCTGATTAGAAGATAAAGACCAAGATCAATCCAAAAAACAGTATGGCGACACAACAGTAAGTCAAGATAAGCAAGACCCAAAAAGCGCTAAAAACGAATTGTGCAAATTCTTCCCACGCGACTAGCGAAGCGAACTTTAAGACGCCTAGTGTTCTGTTGTAGAGATCTCTAATGAAATGTCCGAATGAGCGTAGGAGTGATGTTGTCAGAGCCATGATATTCTCATTCACATGTCATTTCGGATGGAGCATCAACATCCACAAAGATACCAAGAGAAGCTTCGAATCCAATACAAGGCAATGATCTCGTATGCGCCACATGTTTATGCCTTGTGGCGATCGCTTCCTTTCTTTGCCCAATTCGCGCCTTGGCATTTCTTAAGGCGGCTTCGATCACTTCTTTCATTAACTGTAAACCTTCGGCGGCTTGTCCCACGGAGCACAGAACCAATTCTGGGGCATCGATGACGAGGTGTATCAAATCGTATCTAGCCTGATTTTTAGGATCATTGATTAAGTTCACAATAGACTCCTTCGTCTCGTTAAGGGAAACCTCAATCGAGTGTAGGTTTATTGGTCAGTGGGTGCTTGAGTTTCCGCAATTAATGGCGATCTGTGTTGATGCCAATTAGCGGATTAAATCGACACAAATTTGATTTTCTTCGCTTACAGCAATTCTGTAACAAAGCAACTTTTCTCCAATGAAATGCGAATTATCAATAAGAAAAAGATAGTTCTCTGCAAAATCATCGTACGTGATTTGTTTAGATAAAAGCGATCGAATAGTGTGGATTGTTAATCGAATCAAAAGCGAAAACGAACGTAGAAAAATCAGCTACAGCATTGAAAAATTGAGACGTAAGTCACCTTTTCAAAGTTTCAAACATGGATCCATTCTTCGCATGATCACTGAACTCGAACGCAAAAAAAGCATATTAGGTAAGGCGCAATATCATGCTGACCTTGTTACGACTTCGCAGAACTTTTCTATTTTTACTAAAACTGATTTCAACCAACACGAGGTAATACATGAAAGCCATTATTCTAGCTGCGGGTCAAGGTACGCGTGTTCGTCCGCTAACTTATGAACTTCCAAAGCCGATGATTCCGATTTTAGGCAAGCCCGTCATGGCCTATTTGGTCGAGCATTTAGTCAAACACGGTGTAGAGAAGATTATGGTGAATGTTAGCCATCTCCACGAAAAAATCGAGGAATATTTTGGCGATGGTCATCAGTATGGCGCGCAAATCGGTTATTCCTTTGAAGGATATGTCAATGATGTTGGCAACGTGATGCCGCAACCAATTGGCTCTGCAGGTGGTATGAAAAAAATTCAGAACTTTGGGAATTTTTTTGATGAAACAAGCATCGTGTTATGTGGTGATGCTTTGACCGATTTAGATTTACAGAAGGCATTGGAAGAGCATAAAAGTAAACACGCTTTAGCCACGGTGATTACTCGGGAAGTCCCATGGAGCAAAGTTTCAGACTACGGTATTGTGGTCACTGACCCAGATGGGCGGGTACGGTCTTTTCAAGAGAAACCGTCAAGAGAAAAGGCACTATCCAATTTTGCGAGTACAGGTATTTATATTTTTGAGCCAGAAGTCATGGATCTGATTCCCTCCAATATCAATTTTGATATTGGGTCCCAACTGTTTCCTCTTTTGACAGAACTTAATGTCCCATTTTACGCTCAGGCTGGCAGCTTCAACTGGCTAGACATCGGGACGATCAGTGATTATTGGAGCGTACTGCAAAGCGTGATGCGTGGCGAAGTCATGGGCATGGATATGCCCGGCACAGAAATTATGGACGGTTTGCGAGTCGGCCTCAATACCCGTATCGACTGGAACGGCACCATGATCGAAGGCCCCGTCTATATAGGGTCTGGATGCCACATTGAAGCGAACTGCACTATCATAGGACCGACCTGGATTGGTCATGGCAGTCATCTCTGTTCTGGCTCAAAGGTAGTGCGCAGTGTACTGTTCGATTACACTCGGATACTTCCTGGTATTCAATTAGACGAATTGCTTGTGTTTAGAAATTATTGCGTGAACCGTGCGGGAGTAATGCGCGAACTGTCAGACGGAAATGACGGTGACTGGGGCAATTCAAGAGACAGGCGCATGAAACGAAGAACCAACTCATCGGCTCCTCTTGAAATGCTCTTGTCATGAATATCTATCCGCTCATACTTGCTGGCGGATCAGGTACCAGATTGTGGCCATTGTCGCGCGAGGTTCTCCCGAAACAATTGCTGCCGCTCTTATCTAACAAGACGATGTTGCAAGAAACCATATTGCGATTGGCAGACTATCCATCTTTGATGCAGCCCTTGGTCATTTGTGGTGCAGAACATCGATTTTTGGTTGCGGAGCAGCTTCGCAATATGAATGTCACGCCGCTTGATATTATTCTCGAATCGACTGGACGTAATACTGCACCTGCAATTGCCTGTGGCGCCAACTACATCTTAAAAAACGATCCGGAAGCCTATCTGTTGGTGTTACCCGCCGATCATGTGATTGCCGATGTTCCTGCATTTCACCGCGCTATTGAATCTGCTGCGAGAGCGGCTGTAGAGGGATCCCTTGCAACGTTCGGCATTACCGCAACCAGCCCCGACACCGGCTTTGGTTATATCCGTCGAGGGGAAATTAGTAAAACGATTACGGATTGTTACGCCGTCGATGCATTCGTTGAAAAGCCAGACTTAGAAACTGCAAACAAACTAATCGCAACAGGGGAATATTATTGGAACAGTGGCATGTTCTTATTCAAGGCAACCCGCTACCTTGAGGAATTAGCACAATTTCGTCCTGACATCGTCGATCATTGTGAACACGCGGTTCGCGACGCTTTTAGAGACCTCGATTTTTGTCGTCTGGACGAGCATTGGTTTAACACCTGCCCTTCTGTCTCTATCGATCACGCGGTCATGGAACATACCACACATGCCGCGGTAGTCAAATCGGACATAGGCTGGAATGATCTGGGATCGTGGCCAGCAGTCTATGATTATCAATGCAAGGATGCTGATATCAGTGCGAATGTGTTACAGGGGGACGTTTACACAGATGGCATGAGCGGCTCGTTGATTCGTGCTGAGAGTCGATTTGTCGCCGCTATCGGTTTACAAGATGTGATCATCGTCGAGACCAAAGATGCGGTGCTAGTCGCACATAAAAGTCAGGGGCAAGCCGTAAAAAAGATCGTCAATGAATTACAACGTAAGAACCGCTGTGAACATATTAATCATAAGATGGTTTATCGCCCTTGGGGCAGCTATGAGGTGATCGATACCGGCGATCGCTTTCAGGTAAAGCGTATTACGGTGCGACCTGGCGGTAAGCTTTCGCTACAATTACATCATCACCGCGCAGAACATTGGGTCGTCGTCAGTGGCACTGCACGCATTACCTGCGGAGAAAAAATCTCTCTGCTTTCTGAAAATGAATCGACTTATATTCCTATTGGTGTCAAACATCGCTTGGAAAATCCAGGCAAGGTTTCTTTGCAACTCATGGAAGTCCAGTCAGGCGCTTATCTTGGAGAGGATGACATTGTTCGTTTTGAGGACAGCTATCATCGAAATTAGAATGGGCATACAGAGACTACAGAGACTCTGAACATAAGGGCGAGCGTGACGTTACGAGAAGAGCCCCGTCATGCTTAGCCGAGAGTCTTTGAAGCTCTCGGTGTCACGGCGTCGACTTTCTCAAGGAGCAGTTAACTCCTTAGGAGGAAGAACAACAGTGAACAAAAATGTTCGTGCAAAGCTTGATCTAGTCAACGATGTTTTCTGTTCGCCGCTGTTTTCTTTGTTTGGTCTTGGTATATCCCACACGAAAACTTTTGCGCTGATCCCCCATCAGTGCCCTCAAGTCTTGTATACCAATATCTGTAGCTTCATGCATGCGGATCAAAAGCGAGGCCCCGACTGGTACTTTCATGTGTCGGATTTTGCTAATGACAGGTGACTCAACACCCAGTAATCGTGAAAGTGCAGCATCATTTCTTAACTGGAGGCGTTCGATCAGCGAATCTAGTAAATGATTTGGATTGTAGCCTTCAATCTCTCGCTCTTTTATACCTTCTTGTTTCATATCATCTCCTTTAGGAACCATCTCACTTCCGCACAAGCAATATCTAAGCCTTTGGAGTTCTAAGAGCGCTTGTAAGGTAACACCGTAAAATAGTATTCACTCGCTAAAGCTGGCGCTTGTGAATAATCAAACAACTCAGTCGGAGGTGAAAAATAGCTAGACCTCATTTAAAGATATGTCTTGCATTCAGTTTCATTGAACTGCCGATACAAGCATAAGCTCAATTGAGAAAACGCAAATCAGATCACCTTTATGTAAGGACAATAGTCAGCAGTTCTCCACTGAAATTAACAGGCAAATCGACAAGTCATTAAAAAAATCGATATACACATCTCGCCAAAAAATATTCGGTAACGCACATAGCGATTTTCGGCATGTCAATCATTCATTTCATTTGGAAAAATATGAACTATCTGGTGGCGATTAGTAATCTCGGTGACCTCGCAGCAACAGGCCCGATCGCAATAGGAATGTCGTTTATTTTCGGAGGTCAGCGCGCTTGGTATTTCGTCTTAAAGTGGACCTTGTTACTTTTCCTCGGGATGTGTCTAGTCACCGTCAGCAAGATTGCTTTTATCGGTTGGGGGATAGGCAACCA
The DNA here is from genome assembly GCA_947464955.1 of Oxalobacteraceae bacterium. Lineage (GTDB taxonomy): Bacteria > Pseudomonadota > Gammaproteobacteria > Burkholderiales > Burkholderiaceae_D > Undibacterium. Next base: position 22,690 of record CANHZI010000032.1, on the reverse strand, counting down.
AACGCTCGATTTCACTGGCTTTAGTGGACACGCGATGCGGGCGGCGGCGATCTTTCCTGTACTTGGGTTTCTCATTTTTCAAAAATATTCAAGATCAATGCAAACCTTCGCCGTCCTTTTTTGCACAGCATTAAGTGTGATGATCGCCTTCTCACGTTTTATGCTCCAAGCACATTCCATTTCTGAGGTGATTTCAGGTTGGTGTCTGGGCGCAGCAATTAGCCTGTATTTTATCGACACACTTCAGAGGGAACATGCTCCCTCACCCTCGTCTTTCTTATTTGCCTTATGGCTCAGCATCTGGCTCCTACCATTTGCCTTCATTACCCAATTAGATCCAACGCCAACCCAACGTTGGCTGGTCGATATCTCACTTAAACTGTCCGGTCATAGTCAAGCTTTTGTGCGTGAAAACTGGTCAAGGAATAATCTGAAAAAAGAAAAGCAAGACAATGGGTCAGTATTGCATTAGAGCCCCTTTACTGCGTTGCCAATTATTGTTCAGCTTGACATTATTGCGGACTAAAAATCGTTATTTGTTTTTGTATGACTTAGACACGATCCGCCAATTTGCTTTGAGAACATGAGTCCCGATTATGAAAATTTTGATCGCACACAATTCTTATCAACAGGCGGGCGGTGAAGATACCGCGGTCAAATCAGAGATAGCCTTGCTTAGACAGCATGGTCATGAAGTAATTGAGTACCGTAGAAATAATTTGGAGATTCGGGATCAGAGTCAGGTCAAGACAGCACTATCTACATTGTGGTCGTCGCAGTCAAACAAGGAATTGAAATTACTATGTGAACGCTTTCGACCTGAGTTGATTCATGCACACAATACCTTTCCTCTCATTTCGCCCTCGTTGTACTGGTTTGCCACTTACCAGCGCATCCCTATCGTCCAAACACTGCACAATTTTCGTCTGATCTGTCCGCAGGCGATGCTATTGCGTAATGGTGTTGTATGTGAAGATTGCGTTGGAAATTTTCCTTGGCGTGCAACGACACGCGCTTGCTACCACGACTCTCACTTGCAGTCAGCGGTAGTCACCAGCATGTTAGGTGTCCATCGTTTCTTAGGAACCTACCAACATCGTGTAAGTGCCTACATTGCGATGAATCATTTTTGTCGGAACAAGTTCATTGCAGGTGGACTACCGGAAGAAAAAATTCACATCAAACCTAATTTTGTCGATAGCAAACGTCAACCGAATTGGGCAGCACGCAGTGATGGTCTCTTTGTAGGACGTTTGTCAGAAGAAAAGGGAATTAACACGCTGATTGCGGCAAAAAAAATGCTCGCTAATGCAATGAACCATCAAGACAAAACAGTGAGTACGTCGATCAAAATCATTGGCGCTGGGCCTCTACACAAAGACGTAGTCGAGGCATTTTCTGGCGACTACCTTGGCCCCCAAAAGCCTGAGGCCATTTTTGAGTTATTACATAAATCGTCTTTTTTGGTCGCACCGAGTACATGTTACGAGACATTTGGGCTGGCGGCAGCCGAGGCTTTTTCATGTGGTGTTCCGGTAATCGCCAGTCGACATGGTGGACTCGCAGAACTAGTCACCGATGACGTTAATGGATTGTTGTTCGAGCCCGGCAATGCAAACGAGCTTGCGCAGAAGATTGCCTGGGCAAGCACTCATCCCGAACAGATGGCAAACATGGGTCGTGCCGCCTATGAAGAGTATCAAAATAAGTATACCCCTAAGCGAAATTACACACTCTTGATGGATATCTATCAAAACGCACTCACCAGCATGGGAGAACAATATGCAAATAGAACGCTTTTCAGTATTAGGGGCCAAAATTAGTCAGCTCTCGTGGGCTGAGGCATTAACACAAATCATGGAATGGGGTGTCAGACATGAATCTCGCTACATATGCATTTGCAATGTGCATTCGGTCGTTACGGCCAAGCGAAACTTTGAATTTCAAGCCATCATCAATAACGCCGATATGGCAACGCCAGACGGGGCACCGATCGCCTGGGTACTCAGTCATCTAGGAAAAGTCGCACAGGAACGTATTAATGGTCCAGATTTAATGTGGCGCTATTTGAAGTTGGCGGAAGAGCATGGTCAGCGCCCATTTTTTTATGGCAGCACTGACGATACTTTACGAAAATTGAGTTTGGAAATCCGAAAAAATTTCCCACGTCTGGATATTGCCGGCACCTACTCCCCCCCATTTCGCACCCTATCGACACAGGAAACGCAAGCCGAAGTCGAGATGATGAACCAATCTGGTGCCAACGTCGTATTCATTGGCTTGGGGTGCCCAAAACAGGAGCACTGGATGGCAGCGCATTGTGGGAGCGTGAATGCCGTCATGATTGGTGTCGGTGCGGCGTTTGACTATCATGCAGGTACGCTCAAACGAGCGCCGTTGTCGTGGCAACGTCATGGCTTTGAATGGTTATATCGTTTGCTCTCCGAGCCTCGCCGACTTTTTGCCCGTTATTTGGTCACGAATACCTTGTTTATTCTAGGTATTTTTACGCAGCTGTTCTTGAACAAAGAAAAGAAGCGCTCGCAATAGATGTCATCAAAGAAAATAGGACGTGTGTTGACTACCTAAGTTCTAGGAGGCAGAAAATGAAAAAGGCGAACATCAGACCGGTGAAAAACCCTGATGTTCGCCAAGGCACATGTTCCTTGTGCCGTCACATGAAAAACTTAGTTCAGAACACAGCCCTTGTTGGATGTGGATAGGTGTATGGTGTATAACCAGGTTTCGGTGTTAAGAAATAATCTCGATTCAGTCCTATCGAACTTGGGCAAGTATTATCGATACCGTTAGTGGTATAGCCGTTACTGGAATTATTCGAGTTATTCCAGATATAGAGAGACCGGATTTGGTCAGGCCCAGGATAGGTGCCACAACCAAAACCTTCGACCATCAACTCTACAGTTCTGCTGATGGTAGCGGTCGCTGTGTTATTGAAGATCACCCCATCACCTCCACGAATCCCAACTGCAGTGCGTTGTAATCCACTGGTAATGTTCGTTGAATAATCATTGTTATACACCTCATAGCTGCGTGATCCACGTGCAGATGACGATAAACCATGGGAGTCAGTCATTGCATAGTCTTTCGCCGCATCTTGCCCTATCACAGTGTTATGTCTAAACACATAAACTGAGCCATTGTTCGATGCAATATTATGACGATTACCGGAGAAATAATTATCTTCGACAAAGACCGCGTTAGCCGAACCCAAATCCAATGCAGGCCATGCGCCACCACCATACACCACCACGCCATAACCCAGATTTTTGAGGGCAGCACTGTAATTATTAATGAAGTCGTTACCATAGATAACACCGCGCTGATTTGGAGCATCGCCAACATACACGGCACTGAAAATGAAATTGCTAAATTTAGAATTCGCTACTTTGAAATCCTGACAGCCATTTAACAATCCTAAGCCCTTATCCTGGATAGCGCCATCACCATTTCCGATCAGTGACATTCCAGAAATCTTTGCCGGCTTCCCATTGGAACAATCATATGCAACCAAATAGGCGGTATTGGCGACATTACCAATACGTCGGATGATGGTGCTAGTCTTGCCCGCACCCTTCAAATACACGCCGCCCGGCACATTCAATTGTCTAGTGCCCCAATTGCAATCACCAGCTGGCAAACTTACTGTGGTGCCAGAACTTGCGCTGTTGACTGCAGCTTGTACGCTGTCTATTGAACAGTTAGCAAGAGTAATAACTGGCGCGGTTGGCGTTGGCGTTGGTGTTGGTGTTGGTGTTGTTCCAGAACAAGCATAAGAATCCCAGAAATAGGTACTGATGGTTGGATCCCAACCTGGATTATTATGTGAGGCCTGATAGAATTTCCCGTTGGCAGCATAGCGTACCTTGTCACCAATCACATAAGATTTCCCACCCACCCAATCTGGAAAATTACATGTCGTGGTTGTGCTCGTTGTCACGGTAGCAGTGCGTAATGGATGTGGATATGAATACGCGACATAACCGGGTTTGGCACTCGTGAAGTAATCACGTCCCAAGGAAATGGAAGACGTACAATTATTCGCAATCCCGTTAGCATAGGTATTCTTTGTATTGTTCCAGAAATACGCACTACGAACTTGATCTGGCCCCGGATAAGTGCCACAAGTGAAACCATCCACATCTAACTCGATTGGACGCGCGATCGTCGTCGTCATCGTGTTATTGAAAGCAACACCATCTCCACCACTAATACCAATGGCGGTTCTAGCTGATCCGCTAGTCAAGCTGGTTGAAAACTGGTTGTTATAAATTTCCCAGCTACGAGCGCCATGCGGGGCGGAGGATTTTCCATTTACCTGCACCATTGAAAAGTTTTTGCCTATATCGCTCACTACCACTTTATTGAAGCGAAAAACAAAGCGACCTGAATCATTGGCACTAAGGTTAGTTGTATTTCCTTGAAAACTACTGTCCTCAATGAAGACCGCATTTTTTGAGCCCAAATCGAGCGCAGGCCAAGAGCCATCAGCCAAGATCATTACGCCATAACCAGCACCAGTTTTCGTATTGGCGACAAATTCACTATTGAAGATTACCCCACGTTCCGTAATCGAACCATCAATCGCGATACCAGCTGAACCAAACTTAGTAAACTTAGCGTTCGACACTTTAAAATCGACGCAACCATTCATCAAACCCAATCCCTTATCGCTGATACTGGTATTGCCATTGCCGACCAAAGTCATATCAGAAAAAATGGCGTTTTTACCGTTTGAGCAATCAAACTTCACCAAATGCAAAGCATCTGTGACCACCCCTGAGCGACGAATAATCGTGATGTCTTTACCAGCGCCTTGCAAGGTAAGACCAGCCGGTACAGTCACTTGCGCAGTACCCCAATTGCAGTCGCCCGCAGGAATCTGGACGATCATGCCGCTGGTTGCGGAATTAACCGCAGTCTGCACGGCAATGGCGGAACAACTGGTCGCATTGACGCCAACGGTGGCAGCAAGCGTCGCACTAGCAAGCGAAGTGCTGACCAAGGCGCCACCAAAGACAAGGGGCGTTGCAAGTTGTTGATTTGCTTCACTTTTCCCCCATGCCACGCCAGAAGACGCCAGTAACAAAGTTACGTTTACGGACAGAAAAATTCGGTGAATCACTTTGTTGGATATAAGATATTTCATTGCGCACCTCCAATTTAACTACGGTAAAAAGAAAACTTTCTTTTCACGAATAGTAAATAGAATGTAGCCGCAAAGCAAGAAATATTTCACATTGTGAAATGTCCATGGTGTCTTAGCAATATGTTTTTTGCTTCATTATGACCAATTAACACCCACAAATTAACCCGCAAAATCACGCACAATGTTTCAAATTCATCCGATCTTTTTAAAAAACTACAACCGTAAAAAACAAACTCTTAGAACAAACTCACAAAACAAAAATTCTTTAAAGTCGACATGACTCGATACCAAAGATAAACGCTTCTGCAAATGTCTCACACATTTTTGGAACATAAAAAACTCGCACATCGAGTGCGAGCTTAATGAAAATCAGATCACAAGAAATCACGTGGTTATTGGAAAACACCAAGAAAAAATCTCCTTTGTACGCTGACGAAAGAATCGTCATTGCACGATCAAAAGAGTAAATGAAAAATTTAGTTGAGAGGAACAAATTCACATTAGTACGCAGCAGATAAACTAACGATATTTAAAAAAAATCATGTGATTAATCTTGCGCACAACGCGAGCAATTCGGATAGCAATTGTCCATTTGTGGTATCACAAAAACTGCGGAACTAGTGCAAGCAAACCGATCTCGTTTTCACTCAAAGCTGCGTGCCAGACAATCCTGTTATTACCTAGGCATACTGCATTTCCGATTGTTGAGTCACGATTGGAACAGGTTTTCTAACCACATCAAAAATGTGTTCTGCCAATCTGAACGTCAAAGCGGCGATCGTAATGGTAGGGAAATTTGCACCAGCAGTGGGAAAGACCGAGCTACCAGCAATATAGAGATTATTCAATCCATAGACTTTGCAATGTCGATCCACGACACCAAATTGCGGTGAGTCATGCATACGTGTTGTCCCCATGTGATGCCAGGTGCCTTCGTTCTCTAAATTGGATGGCCATGCCCCGCCCTCAATTGGCGGATCAAGTGTTACGTCAGCAACGCCAGCGATTTGCATTTCCTCCGCAATGATGGCAAGAGTTCGATCGAAGGTTCTCTGTACATTCGCACTTAGTCGCCAGTCGACTTCGACACGGGGCATTCCTAGCGCGTCTTTTTCCGTCGTCGACAGCGTTACACGACTATGCGGATTCGGTTCCGGTTCTACGATGATCTGAAACTTGACATCGCGAATCAGGGCACGCGGTTGAAACAATCGGGTAAACCCATATCCGACCGTATCAACAGGATGACTCATCATCGTCGCCAGATCACGACTTAAGCGCCAACCAGCCTGCTCCTTATTGAGCAGAGCTTGCTTACATCGGAAAAGTGCCAGTGCGCCAGCCGTGCCCTCCCCTGGAAAGACAGATGAAAACCATACCCGTGAATTCAGCAGACGTTCCGACTTCAAAATATCGGGAGTCAATGCTAACTGTGCAGCAATATGAGTTCCATGCGCTGCGACTGCAGAATTCATGTAGTGATACTTAATGTCAAATAACTTATTGCGGGACCATTCTTTGTGAAAACGAATTTTTCCAGATTGTAATCGCGGGTGATCCATGAAAAAACGGCCCACTAGATCGTTCGCATTTCCAAGGCCTTGTGTGTGGGTTTTGTTCGACGCCAATAAGAGACGCGCATTTTCTATACCTCCCGTGGCCAAAACAAATATCTCCGCTGTCACCGACATCTTGCGTCCATTCAACGTCGCCACACGTACACCCGACACCGTCTGCGGCGTGTTTTTTGTTTCAATATCAAGCACATTGGCGTGCAAGAAAACACGCACATGCTGAGCATCCGCTAAGTTTTTTCTATAGAGTTTTCCAAAACGAACTGGGGGGCTAAATTGCGAAATCGTGTCGCGCACCTTTCCAGTAGGCAGTGGCAGGCGCCGAACATCTGACCGGCCAATCTGGCTGGCCCAATATGCAGGGTCAAAATTGTGCGGTCCCAACTTTAACAACTCATGTGTCCGTCGATAGTAAGGCATCAGGTCATTGAGGTTGATAGGCCAACCACTGAAGGGGATGTAATCACGCTTTTCAAAATCCCAAGGATCGAGCGGACGGCACCATCCTCCCCAACAGTTACTGCTGCCACCCAAGAAACGACTACGACAGCCGTCAGAAAACTGGTAGGGCAAACCAATATCCTCGCCACGATAAAGATCTCGAGTTTCATTATCCGGCTTTAAACCACCACTTTCCAACACACAGGTGTTGATGCCTAGACGTTCCATCTCCAATGCTAGTGTTATGCCAGCAACGCCGGCACCTATAATGCAAACAGTCGCCTTAACCTTATAGTTTGCATCGACAAATCGCGTATCAATGAACATGATCGTTTTCTCAAAAAAATACATCATTGGTGTCATTAAGCTGACACAAAAAAAATACCCTACTATCTATCTATTTCTAAGACGACGAGCCGCTGTCAAACAGCGATGCGCGATTTGCGGAAACACACCATCGGACTTCTTTGCGTCCAGTAAATACAAGCGCAACGCCCGCGTTTGCGCACTAATCCACACCCTCAACGCCAATCGCAACTGCAACAACTGCTGTAACCTCGATCGATAAATTACTACTCGAAACAAATCGCGCTGAACGCCTGAGAGCATATATTTGTATTCATATCTACCCCACAAAAAATGAAACTCATTTCCACCGTTTTCAATACAACGAGAGATCACTTTCTTGCAACACAAGTTACCTAAGCGATAGGCGCCATATTGAGAATCATGTGCGATCACCGTCATGAAATAGTTCTTCCCTGTACGAAAGCAAATGGCGCCAGCGCATATTTTCCCGTCGATAGTGGCGACACACACTAGCCCCTGTCGGCGCGATTGCAGTAAAAGATTTTGCTCCACTGCCTCATCGATCGCAGATACTTTATTTTTCTCACTCATCCTTGCCTGATTTAACACGACAATGTCATGAATATCTTGTGCCTGGATTTCATCGTCGGAAAAGAAATGAAAAGCGAAAGACGGATAATCAGCCACGATTAGTCTCTCGTAACGCTTCAAGTTCCGTCTAACACTACTACCCAATCCAGAAACAAATTGATCAACACTAGACGGAAGTTTGATTGTTATGTCTTCCAGATAGTTAAGCCGCTGAAAAGGAAGAGAAAAGTCGCGCAACTGAACTTCGATTGCGCAAAATACAATGGACGAAATAGTCGAATCTCGCCGAAACAAAAAATGAGTGAAGCGCTCGATTTCATCCTGTGAAAATGAAACAACTTCGTTCAACACGGTAACCACCTTGCCCTCTTGTTGAAACAAGATCAGGGAATTGATGACACCACCATTTCGTTCAACATAAGCACTTGCATTTTGCAATCTTTTCTCTGCTATAAAATGCGCAACTGTCGAGTAGTAATTGCCATACAGGCGCTCTAACTCCGCTTCCACAAAATCAGGCACTTCATTGTCGTGGCATGTGACAACAAACTCTCTCAACTCGACTGCATCGCCGCGAAAACCTTCTTGAAAAAAAACATCCGTTGGTAACGGTGCCTGAATTGTACGCATTCCCGCGAAGGCGCGATTTGACTCGGTTGGCATAGATAATCCATTCAATCAAAAGATATCATTGGTGAGGAAAATAGAAATTAGCAACAGCACACTTCACGCTTAGATCTTCAGGACACGCGATTCAATAAGCGAAAAACATATCTACCGCTTTGTCTGAAAATTCAATAGCTCATGCGGCTCGGAATGTCGCAATTCTGAGCGCGATCCATAGCTGTATTTTTCGACTTGACGCTTACGCATTTTGAAGTCATTGAAGATGAGTCCCTGCGGCGTAATTCCAGCGTGACTCAATCGCATCACAGTTTCGGTAATTTCGGATTCGGTGGTGACATTCGCTCTGGTAAGTAGAAACACCGCACCAGCATACGAACCTATCGTCAAGGCATCCGATACGGCCAGTACGGGAGGTGTATCAAGTAGTATGAAATCGTATTCAACCGATAGTATTTGCAACACGGTGCCAAAATTAGGATGAAGTAAGTATTCCGACGGATTCGGCGGTAGCTTTCCCGTAGAGAGGAAGTCCAAGTTGGTTTGCACTTTGGGGTGAATCGCTTCTTTTAACAAAGAGAGATTGGCTATCGCCTCTGAAAGGCCATTCCGACGTTCGACATCAAAATAGCGATGCAGATGGCCTTCGCGAAAATCGGCATCAATCAACAATACTTTTTTCCCGCTAGATGCCATCACTGCCGCGAAATTGACCGCAACAAAGGATTTTCCAAGACCACGTGTCGGACTCGAAATAAGGACAATATTATTCCTGCATTGCGGCATCGAAAATAGCAAGGCGGTTCGAAAACCTCGTAAGCTCTCGATGGCAATATCCTCAGAGCTGACACTGGCCAAAATCGGCAGCGTGTGAGATTGATTGCCGTTTTTTGAGCACAATTTAGCCTGAGTCTCGCTATGCGGTATCGTCGCATAGAGCATGCGTGCTCCTAGCATCTGCTCGATTTTGTGCGGACTATCGATGCCCCTCTGAAAAGCTTTTCTAAAAAATGCGACTGCTATCCCCAAACACAGTCCAAGCAAGACTGAGATGCCGATAATTTTAGAACGGTTTGGTCTTGCCGGCGTATCAGGAAGCATAGGCGCATCAATCAATCGCACATTGCTCACCTTACCCGCTTTCATTAAACGCAATTGCTGTGCTGAATTAAGGAGTGCGGAATATAGCTCGTTATTGACCTTCATATCACGACTTAAGCGCAATAAATTTCCTTCTAAAAATGGCAGCTCCCGAATGTGTGCGGTTCTTGAATTAATTTCGGAAGTCATTTTCTGAATTTGCTTATCAAGACCTACAATCAGTGGATGGGAAGGCGTAAAGCTCACCAGAAGTTCTTCCATTTTTTGTTGTAACTCAAGTCGCTTTGCCTTCTCCACCACCCCCTGTTGCAAGGCTAATTTGGCCTCTTCGGCTAAGTCTATCGTGCCATGTGTATTTCTAAAATCATAGTACTTTGCCTCGGACTGCTCCAAGTTTTGCTTCAAATTTGGTAACTGCTTATCTAGGAATATGAGTGCCTTTTCCGCCTCCTCTAATTTTCTATGCACGTTTTGATTGACATATTCCCGGCCAATTTCAACGAGTGTGTCATTAACCAGCCGCGCATCTGTACCTTCAAGGGTGACACTAATGATTCCAGATTGCTTCCCCTTTTCGACCACGGTCATCGCATTTTGAATCGACTCTATGGCCTGAAATTTAGGGATGTATCTCAACAAGAACTGCGCACCTGGTTTAGCATTGACGTGTTGTAGCAATAATTCTATGGTCCCATCTTTTACTTTGACCAAAAGCGGTTTACCAGAAACACCATTGACGTCGAATTGCAATTCCTTTTGCTGCAATCGAAATTTTCCTGCTTCCCCGATGGTGACGACGAACTCCTTATTCTGAAAACTCTCCGGCGCATAAAATGTGTTCACATTCAGACTCTCATTCCCCCAAACATAGCCGCCATATCCGAATATGCCAGGTTCTGAAAGCTGCAGATTGTTTTTTGCGAACCATCTTCCTATCACAGGAAATAGACGTGGTTTGACATCGATGTATAGACCAAGGCGATCCACGGCTCTTGAAATAACCAGTCTGGAGTTGAGAATCTCCATTTCAGAAATGGCGGCTGCCTTGACGTCAAACAAGGAAGATATATCGCCGAGCATATTCTTTGAGGTATTGGGTTTATCGTCCTCGACATGAATTAACATGGTCGACTCGTAGATCGGTTTGGTACCAAACGCGACAAGCAAACCGATCAATAAAGCGATCATCATCAGTTTGATAATCATCCATCGATGATCAACGAAGGTATCGACAATAGACGACATTTCAATCGACTCTTCCGCCGGTATGATGATGGGAAAAGCTTGTTCGATATCTTTATTCAGGACAGCAAAATTTGGCGCTGGCGAAGACAAAATATTTTGATTAATTTGCATTGTCATACTGGCTCACTTAGAAGGAAGTTAGAACGCTTTTCAGCGACATTTTCATGTCCACTTACGATGCGATGCGATCACACTCGAAACAAAATGCTATGGCGTTTTTGCAGCGCCCACAGCGGTGGACAAGGCACTTGGGAATATCAGACTAATGGTTCGATTCCAATTGGTGAGCGCCGTCGCTGCGACATAGACGAGATCTCTAGGATTGAGTTCGAAACTTTCCGCTATCGCCATCGCTGCAGGTGAATTGCCATCCAACTGAAACACTACAATGTCTTTGCTCGAATTTCGCACGACATAGACGCGCCCGCCGTCGCCCGTGATCGGGTTGATTCCGCCCGACTCACCTAAGGCTTCATTCAAGGTCAACCTGCCGTCATGCATCGTCAGTGACTTCGGACTAACCACCTCACCAGCAACAAAGACTTTGCTTTCGTCGCGAGACGGCACCCGAACAACATCGCCGTGACGTAACATAATTTTGGCGGGGTCTTCACCTCGTTTCATCATCAGAGGGAAGTTGATTTTGTACGTGATGTCAGCGCGACTTATCACGATCTGACTTTGGTCTCCCGAAGGCAATGCACCACCTGCCCTGTTTAGTGCCTCCACCAGTGTCATAGGGATGTCGTTAATCACTAATAATCCGGGAATTTTCACCTCACCATCGATATAGATGCGCTTACTTCGATACGCTTGTACTCGTAGAGTGATTCTCGGGTTTCTAATGTACTTAGAAATTGCAGTCGCCAACACATCGCGCGCTTGCAGTTCATTTAATCCAGCCACTTTCAATTCGCCAGCAAAGGGAAATTGCAACATGCCTTTTTCATCAACCACGAAGCCTGCTGGTGGCGCCGCAGTTGGCGTCAATTCACCTGTCCCCATCGCTGGCGTCAATGTGTCCATCGTGGTTCCAGCAAGTTCAGGGTGTCCCCATATGACAATGGCTAAAATATCTCCGCTATCAATTTTGTAGGACGATGGTTGTTCCTTCAGATGCGCGATACTTTGTCCAATTTGCAGGTTTCTTTGTTCCTGCTGATGACGAATCAGTTCAGGCGTAATGGCGGTGAGAACCGGAGCCTTGTCACCAACGAGATTTTCCGCATCCTTGAGATTACCGAGGGGACCGCGCGAGGATGCAGCACAAGCAGTCAGAACAAGCGCGACACTTACAAAACTAATTTTTAAGATCCATGCTTTAGATGGTAAATACATAAAAATACTCTCCTGAAATTCAAACTAAACTGACATATTCATGTGCGAAGCGCAGGCATCGAAACTGGTTGTGAAGTCATCAGGTATTTTGATTAGCGCCCTGATCGAACCGAAACGAGTTTGCGCTGACGAAAATTAATTATGTTGGCAATTGTCAAAAAAGTGACTTATGGCAGGTTTTCACGTGACGAAGTTTCTGGACATTGACGAACGTGAGTCATTAGCAGCGATAGAACTATCACCAACCAATAACACGGTGATCTGCAACACTGTCATCGCTATATATGGAGTTTCAGAACTGAACTTTTTATACTCCTGCATAGCTGAATAATCTCGTTTGCGGATATCAGTATGTCGCCTCCACTACCCACGTCCACCGAACTTCATGTCGTGATTCCAGAATAAAGTCCCCGAGACCTAAGGCTTTTGACAAAACGCAAGTATCGCGTGTCATCCATCTTGTATTAATAAGAAACCGTCGTGTTGACGACGAGAGTCGGCGAGCGTAGTCACATTCCGTGCGGACTCAAAGAGAAATGGGTCAATACACTGTGATTCGACATCGACCTGTCGTTGTTTGTTTTCAGCAAACCTTCATCAAGAAAGCGCTTTCAATCATGTATGACATTAACGAAAATAAATCCATTCCCATCGACCTTGCGATTCGCGCCTTCGATGTCCTCACTTTGATCATTGCCGGTGAAGTCGCGAGTGCAATTCATTTCCACAGTTATCTCGAACAGACCTCAACAATTCATTCCATCTTGCTTTATCTGTGCAGTTTTCTCGCTTTTTTGGGGTTCGAGAAAGCCGGGATATACCGATCTTGGCGCGGCATACTGCCTTCGAAAATGTTACTTAATATTGCGATGGCTTGGGGAGTTGTTCTGCTCATTGGTCTTTTTTTTAGTTTTCTCATTCATCGCAGTAATGAGGTCTCTCGCCTATGGCTATTTTATTGGTTTATCGTCGGCGCGAGCTTGGTCATTGCGATGCGAATCTTGCTTCACACCATACTTCGTCATTTTAGAAAAAAAGGCTTTAATAGAAAGCGTGTCGTCATTGTCGGCTACGGCGCTATCGGGCAAGAAATGCACATGCGTGCGGAGGCACAAAATTGGTTTGGGTATGAAGTGGTTGCGGTGTATGCAGAAGAAAAAGACAGAGAAATTCTGAGCTCCACCACTGTCATCAAGCTAACTTCTTTAGACGACCTACCCTCTTTTGTGGAAAGTAACCATATCAATGAGATCTGGATAGCCTTATCGATAGATGCTTCCATCCAACCTCAGAAACTTCAATACCTGCTACGTAGTGTCTTGGTCGACATTCGTTGGGTACCAGATATGTTGAGCATTCGCATGTTGAGCAATGACATGGTCGACTTTTTGGGATTTCCCACGATCGATTTGAACCGACCAATTTTGAGCGGTTTCAACGGCATTCTCAAAGAGTTATTTGACCGTATGTTCGCCCTCACCGTTCTCATCTTACTGTCGCCCTTATTGATTGGCATCGCGATAGGAATCAAGCGCGATTCACCAGGGTCCATTTTCTTCAAACAATATCGACACGGCCTCAATGGAAAGCTATTTAGCGTTTATAAATTTCGCACGATGAAGCCGCACGTCGCCAGCGCTGAATTGATTCAGGCAAAGAAAGATGATGACCGTATAACGCCGTTTGGCAAGTTCATGCGTAGAACCAGCTTGGATGAATTGCCCCAGTTTATTAACGTCCTGTTTGGTGACATGTCTATCGTCGGTCCGCGTCCACATGCTCTTCAGCACAATAATTTCTACAAGAATCAAATTGATCTTTATATGCTGCGCCATCGCGTCAAACCGGGCATCACAGGCTGGGCACAAATTCACGGCTTACGAGGTGAAACCGACACACTCGCCAAGATGGCAGAACGCGTCCAATTCGATTTGTACTATATCCGGCACTGGTCATTCTGGATGGATATTCGCATCATCGTCTGGACCGCCTTTAAAGGCTGGACAGGAAGCAACGCCTACTAATGTTGAGACCCTAGTTTGAGACGGGCAGAAATTGACAATTCGCAACGATAAAAATGTGTCGCAATGCATGATCTGAAATACCAGCTTAAAGCTAATGAATGATTTTTGATGGCGTCACCGTGTTGACGGTGATGCATAAACAATTTCTGGCAATAGGTCTTCGGGGGTTTCGGGGCACTCACTAGAAACCAACATATCACTAATGGAGCAATGAATGAAATCACTGATCAACAAGCGGCATGAAGCATCACACCTAAGTGGTGAACCTCAAGATAATGAAAAGAAGATTGCGTTAATCACCGGGATAACTGGGCAAGATGGTGCTCTGTTAGCAGAGTTCTTACTTGCGAAAGGCTACGTTGTTCACGGCGTAAAACGTAGAGCGTCGCTACCGAACACCGCACGCATTGCGCATTTACTTGATGCAAATCCAGAATCTAACAACGCGCATTTTTTCTTACATGACGGCGACCTCACAGACGCGGGTTGTCTATCGCGCCTGATCGGCCAGATTCGGCCACATGAAATCTATAACCTGGCAGCGCAAAGTCACGTCGCTACCTCGTTTGATGAACCCGAATACACAAGTGATGTGAATGCACTCGGCCCACTCCGTATCCTTGAGGCGATACGTGCGCATAGTCTAGAAAAACGAACGCGCTTCTATCAAGCCTCAAGTTCCGAGTTATTTGGCAAGGTGCAATCGACACCGCAGTGCGAAACGACGCCGTTTTTTCCGCTAAGTCCCTACGCGGCAGCCAAATTGTATGCTTATTGGATCACCGCCATCTACCGCAATTCCTACGGCATTTACGCCTGTAACGGTATTTTATTCAACCATGAATCAGCACTGCGTGGAGAAGAATTCGTGACTCGCAAAATCACTTTAGGGCTAAGCCGTATCGCAATCGGTTTGCAAGACTGTCTGTATCTTGGCAACCTCGACGCCAAACGAGATTGGGGACATGCGCAAGACTATATTGAAATGCAATGGTTGATGCTGCAACAGGAGAAACCAGATGACTATGTCATTGCCACAGGCAAGCAACATAGCGTCCGTGATTTCGTCAACGCTACCGCAAAAGAGTTAGGCCTAAGCTTGCTATGGCACGGTGCGGGTAAAGATGAAATTGCGACTATCCATCATGCCGAAACAAAAGGAGATACGGCATCAGCCGTCACACCAGGCCAAATTGTAGTCAAAGTCAATCCGCAATACTATCGGCCCGCAGAGGTCGACACCCTACTCGGCGACGCCTTGAAAGCGCAGAAAAAGCTTAACTGGAAGCCCAAGATTAACTTTGAGCAATTGGTCGCTGAAATGACGCAGGCTGACCTTATTCTGGCGCGTAACGATGTCATTTTCAGAAGCAAGGCGGCACTTCGTCAAACGCTACCGCTTTCCGTTCAAGCTCGCTCCATTCAACCTCGCTCTACTCAACACTAAAGAGAGAATTATATGAACACAGATTTTCATAAACGTATCTACGTCGCTGGTCACTCTGGCTTGGTTGGGTCGGCAATTTTGCGCACCTTAAAGAGACGCGGATACACGAATATTGTCACACGTAGCCATGCCGAATTAGAACTCACAGACCAGGAGCAGGTACGTGAGTTCTTCGCCTCAGAAGAGATAGACGAAGTTTATCTGGCAGCAGCTCGGGTTGGAGGCATCTATGCCAATAACACGTTTCCGGCAGAATTTATCCATGACAATCTGGCCGTGCAAACCAATGTAATTCACGAGGCGTGGCGCAATAATGTTCAAAGTTTACTCTTCCTTGGCTCGTCCTGTATTTACCCTCGTATGGCACCGCAGCCTATCAAAGAAGCCTATTTAATGGAAAGCGCGCTCGAACCGACCAATGAACCCTATGCCATGGCAAAGCTGGCGGGCATCAAACTCTGCGAGAGTTATAACCGTCAATACGGCACCGATTATCGCAGCGTGATTCCAACTAATCTATATGGATCTGGCGATAATTATCATCCCAAAAATAGTCATGTCATCCCTGCTCTGTTGCGTCGATTTCATGAGGCAAGAATCGAGGGGAGTGCCTCGGTATCGATATGGGGAACAGGCAATCCACGTCGTGAATTTCTACATGTCGATGACATGGCAGATGCTTGCATTCACCTGATGGAATTAGATAGCGAACTATATCGTGCGCATACGCAACCGATGTCTTCCCACGTCAATATTGGCACAGGATCAGATATCACGATCGGTGAAGTCGCAGGGTTGATTGCCAAAGTGGTCGGCTATGAGGGAACGATTGAATACGACTCCAGCCAGCCGGACGGGACGCCAAGAAAATGGCTGAACACTGAGTGTATGCAGGAACTCGGTTGGAAGCCAACTATCGGTTTGGAAGAAGGATTAATTGAAACCTATTTCAGTTACTGTCGAGACTTGCTAGAAAACACTCAACGTGCGCAGTCACGGGCGCTGGACGTTCAATCGCAGCATAGGCGTCAGAGCTTTTTGTTTGGACAAACTCGATCCGCCGCCCACAATCAGACGTATTCCAGTGATTTACGACATTAGGCAATCAGCGATCAATAATCATTACGCCCTTACTTGTTAACAAACTACCTTGGTGAAACCGTCTTATGAAACTAGAAAAGCCATTGGTGATGGAAGCAGGTAAGGATACTCTTGAGCTGTGGAATCGCGAGCTGCGTGCGTCTAGCGTTGAAAAGCCATCCAGAGTGCGCCCGCCAAGATTTGCAAAAATTCGCCAGATACGTACACAGCTCAAACTGTCTGGGCTCAAACTGCCTTTGGCTTTAAGCTTACTTAATCAATGTATCAGCAGTGGAGGAAACTTCCTGCTCTCTGTGTATTTAGCTCGCACCCTCGCACTATCAGATTTTGGCCTCTACGGCATCGGTTACGGCCTTTGCATGTTGTATGTGGGTATCGGCAACGCCGTTATCATGACGCAAATGCTCGTCAACATGCCAAGCAAGGCGATCGAAGATCGCCATATCTATGCCGCAAAGATGCTTAATGCGGTGTTGTTACTGGGGCTTACCTTTATCGTTCTCTCGACTGGCGTTATTGGAATAACGAGTATTGCCGTCTCCGATAAGTTAGTTTATTTCCAAACGTGCTGTGCCATCGTGACCGCTGCGATTTTCTTTCTTTGCAGTGAATTTTTTATTGCCTACGCTTACCTCATCCGTCGCGAGTCTCTCGCACTTGTGGTCAATGGCCTAACGATGTTCGTGCTTTTTTTGTGTTTGGCGTACGAGTATCAGGCAGGTATTATTCCCACTGCAGAAAGCGTCATGTACTTCTATGCGCTCGGCGCGGCAATCGGTGCGATCACGGCGTATGGCATGTCCAACTTAAAGTTACGCCAAGGATTCCGTAATCTGAAGCCCGATATGAATGAAGCGTGGCAGCATGGTCGCTGGGCTTTAGGCGGCGTGCTAGTGACGTGGATGCAATCACAAACTTACGCCTATATTGCGATCATTTTTCTCGGCCCGATCGGCGTTGGTCAGGCGAATGCGGCAAAAATTTTCATCTCGCCATTTTCTTTTCTACTGCCCGCGATTAATAAGATAGCGCTCCCGCGTTTGGCGGATCTACATCAGACCGATCCAGCGCGCATGCTACGCATTTCCATGCTAATGACGACCTGCTTGAGCTTGCTGGCGATCATATTTTCCTTCGTGTTGATCGGTAACTTGGACTCAATCAGCGATCTCGTGCTAGGCCGCCAGGACGCGACCATACGGTCCTTAATCTGGATTTGGTGTTTGATGTTGGTCTGTCAGATGGCAAGATCTGGCGGTAGTGTTCTATTACAAATCCAGAGAAAATTTCGCATCCTAACTTTACTCAATATACCAAGTGCAATCGTCACGCTCGTGCTGGCCTTCCTATTGATCAAGACCTATGGCACCGCTGGCGCTATCTGGAGCATGGTTGCCGGTGAACTTGTCTTATCTCTTCTAATTTGGTGGGAAATACTCAATGAAAAAAATCGTCCACATTGATGTCTGTATTGCGAGCTATCAACGTCCTTTGATGTTGTCTAATCTATTGCATTCTCTCGCGAATCAAGAACTTGATGGCATCAGCATGCGGGTTATCGTGATCGACAATGACTGCAAAAAAAGTGCCTATCCCGTGGTGAAGGCCTTTCAAGAAAAACACGCCTTTGAGATGACCTATGATGTAGAACCACAAAAAAACATTTCGCTCGCTCGCAACCGCGCACTCAGACATGTTAAAGCCGACTACTTGGCCTTTGTCGATGACGATGAAGTTGTTTCAAAAAAATGGTTACGTGCACTGTTAGATAGCCTTATTCAATATGACGCTGATGTCGCCTTTGGGCCGGTAATGAGTGTCTTGCCAATAGACGCACCACCTTGGGCCAAGAAAATATTTAGTCGACCACATCTGCGCACTGGTGCGCCGGTACTTTTCGGAGGTGCTGGAAATGTCATGATGAAGCGTCAGCTTCTTGACGATGCGAAGCAGCACTTTAATGTGCAGTTCGGGCTAACTGGCGGCGAGGATACTGAGTTTTTCTATCGTCTACACTTGATGAACAAACGCCTGATTTGGTGTGAAGAAGCGCCCATCGATGAACTTGTGCCAGCCACACGCGTTACATTAAAGTGGTTACGTATGCGAGGTTTTCGAAGCGGTCAGAATTACAACCGCATCGTCATCAGTCGTTACTCTTTCGTGAAAAAAATGATCTGGTTCTTTAAGAAGATACTGCAATTCTTCAGCGGACTCGCGCTCGCGCCTTTCCTTCGCTTTGTTTCGTATTCAAGCTACATCGCCCTCACTGTGCGTATTGCAGCGACAGCCGGCCAACTTTCCCATTGTTTTTCGGAGAAAAATTTTGAAGAGTACAACACTTAATTCGTTTGCGCCGGCGAACTACAGTCAAGCCGACATCAATAGTGACAAAGCGAGAGCATTACCGTTTTTCATACTGATGTCCACCGCCGGTTTACCACTCAACTACAAACTCGAAATGGCGCGACCAATGACGGTTGCCGATAGTGCAGAACTGTCCCTGGCCGCGACTGCCTCGCAAAACACTGGCAACTCTGTGCTTTTCGTTGCTTTCATTTGTGGCTTATACCTTTGGGCAGGATGGACTTTTGTGCGAAAGCCTAAGGTCGTCGCGACCCTCTTATCAAGGCAATGGCCAGTATTTCTACTGATGTTGTTTATCTTATTGAGCACTTTATGGTCACACACCGCAGACAAAGTATTGATTAACAGTGTCCACAACATCGGCATCATGCTAATCGCGATTTCCGCGGCATTGCGCTATCGCAGCGATCCGTGGTCTTTCCCCAAGCACCTTGGCTACGTCGTCGGCATCAATTTACTTTTTCATCTGGCTGCGATTATTCTGATACCGTCTTACGCGATTGATTGGCAAGGACGCTGGCATGGCTTATCGCCACACCCAAATACGCTAGGTGCGATCGCATTTGTTGTATTCTGGTGCAATGCCGCTGTGCTGATTTTCAGGAACAATGACCGCTATCACCTCCATTTAGCTTTTGTTCTGCTTGCCATGGTGATGATGATAGGTGCCAATAGCATGACTAGCATCATGAGTACGGCCATCACGTTTTTAATCATGTTATCGATTAAAAGCACACTACACTTTGACAGACGCCATTTACTTTATCTGACAACGCTAACGCTATGTCTAGCGGTATCAATCGCGGCACTATTCCTTACCGATATACTCAAGCTAGATATGCTGTTCAACCTGATTGGTAGAGATAGCAATTTGACTGGTCGCGTATCATTGTGGGAATCCGCTCTCAAAGCCATTTCTGAGAATTTCCTTGCAGGATGGAGTTTTGATGATAACACCCACCTGATCAGGGTCAGTAATATGCCCTACCTGACTTTTCATAATGGCTATTTAGACTTGGCGGTCAGTGGCGGCTTGATTGCGCTCATCCTGTTTTTCTTAATCCTCTTGACTACACTTAAAGACTATCTCAGCTCATCGAGGGTCGGCAACGTCATCTTGCCCGTGTCGCTGTCATTCGTAATCACTTACATTATCAATAACTTTACCGAATCAACTTTGGTTTCACCACGCTCACAGATGTGGATTATCTTCATCACACTGGTCTTTTTAGGCTCTTGTAGATATCGTTCTGCATCGACGATAAGTAAAATATCGATCAAGAATTTTGCATGAGCGCTCCTCGCGTTTATTGAGGATTTTCACCACATAGAGTTAAGGTGCTCATCTCCATATTGCTAGGTGTTGTGTAGCTTATACCTACCTGAATTTTGATCTGCTCGCCCTCTCTTCCATCTACGGATTTTTACATTCAAGGAAGTGTCTGGTGTAGAGCACTAAGGTTTAAGCTGCCGCCAGTTCCTATTGATTTAGCTTTACAAGTTTCTACACGATGCAGAGTAAGAATCGCCTAATGTTCGACTGTTTTGAGGGCGGTCTCTTTGGCATTAGTTTGTTGCATGAAGTCCAGACAAAACAGACACCTGCGAGCTTGATCTTGCTGCCCATTACAAATGATTTGGCTTGCTGAACTGTACCTGTAGAAAAGGATTCTCACGTACGCTTAGATAGCGGTCTGCCAGCAAGAACGAAGCTTTACTATTGAGGTGATTGGCATCTTTATAGAGGGCTGTATTACCAATGTAGGTTAAACAAGCGCCCTGGTCGCACATGATCGCTTTCGGATCCACAATACGAATACTTGGAAATCGAAGCTTCAAGCTGTCAATCACTTTGTCCACGGAGCCGTGTCGCGCGCTCACGTCGGCCGCACTTAAGTTGCAGTTTTTTTCATTACTTGTCCAACCACGTTTCTGAAACAAAATACACTGTGAAAGATCTTCCTCAGTGGAAGGATTATCTTTAAAGATGACTGGTATGGCGTGCGCATCGATCACGGTCTTAATTGCCGCACTCATATTATCTTCAAATAGTTTCTCTTTTCCTTGGTAGGACCAGGAACTCGCCAACACCACAAATTGAAAGCGCCCCGCCATTTGAAGCATTTGTTGGTTGTGTTGTTCGCAGGATGACAGTGCCTTTGCCGAACCATCGTGCAGTACCACGGAATCACACCCCCCCGCCACATGATAAACAGATTTAAGACCCGCCTGCCGGGTTAGTGTGTCCAGAAAAGGTTTAAAGTGCTGCGCATGGGAATCACCAAAAAGTAATACAGTCGGATGCGCTTTAGCCAAGTCACCAAACGCGCAATGCTGCGCTAAGTATTCGAAACTAACAGCAACAGGATCGTCGGCGCGAATCGCACAGGATCGCGTCAAGTCTCGCTCAAACGAATAGCTTGAGATCAGCTGCCGTAAATCGGAAGAAAACCGTTGTGGCACGCCTTCTGTTGCGTATGACGTCAATCCTATCGCTAGGAATAAAGATGCGGGTGCGACATAAAAACGCAAAAAGCTTGTTCGAAAGCCGATTCGTTCATTATGACGAATCGGTTCTTCAATAAACTTCCAAGTTAAGAACGACAGAACCACAGTCAAGGTGATGGCGGCAACGCCCACGGCGAAGCTGATTTCAATATGGCGATAATTGAGAAACGAAAATATCGGCCAATGCCATAAATATAAAGTGTAGGACATCAGTCCAATAAAAACTAAAGGCTTCCAACTCAAACCTTTTTTAAAGAATGAAGACCCAGCTCCGGAAAAGATCAGCAGCGCCGCCCCAAAGCACGGTAGCAATGATCGCACCCCTGGGAACGGCGTACTACGCTGCAATAGAAAGACAGAGCTGACGATCAATATCGCACCAAGCAAGCCAAGCAGGTTAGCCGTCGTTTGCTTTGATGGCGCTGTCGCTCTAGACGCAAAAAAAGTTAAGGTGCCGATTAATAGCTCGTGGGCGCGATAGGGCAACAAGAAATACGAACCGACGCGACTTGTACCAAGTTCCGACAAGACGACGAAACCACATGTTGCCAACAAAAAGAGAAAAATCGTCCAGCGCCTGAAATACTTAAACATAAAAATCAGCAGCAAGGGAAACACAAAATAGAACTGCTCTTCCACGGAAAGAGACCAGGTATGAAGCAGAGGAAAACCCTCGCTACGTTGCCCAAAATAACCCCAACTCAGCATAGAGAAGAACACATTGGAGACGAAGGCCCAGGACGCAGCCAGTGACGTCGTAAAAAAAATGTAGTCATTCGGTATTAGCAAATAGCTCGACGAAATGAGCGTGGCAATGGAAACCACGAGATAGGTGGGCAAAAGACGCCGAATT
>CANHZI010000031.1 GCA_947464955.1 Oxalobacteraceae bacterium | reverse complement strand
TGAGCAAACATTCACAGTCTTCATTCTGGTTTGGGTACCAGTAAATCCTACTGGGCACGCTTGGCTTTCACTCGAACTTGTAGAGCAAGGCAAGCATGTGCCAGGATTTGTGACAGTCGGAGTTGAGACCTCTGTTCCTGTCGAACAGTTGTACGTAATTGTCGTGATTTTTGAACCAACTACTGGGTACTGTCCTGATGGGCAGGTTGGATCTGAGTTGACGGTTTTTGTCGTACTGCATGGAATACAACTATCCACCCACGATCCAAGTGTTGTGACACCTGGCTTAATTATTCCATTTGGACAGGTTACTTCGACATCTCGCGTTTTTGTTCCGCCGCCGTAACCCGCGCCACAAGCTACTGTTTCTTTGGAAGTGTTCGGCGTACAGATGATCGGATCGCAAATTCCTTGCGTTGTAGTACTTGTACTATCAACAGCTGCGCCACTCGAACAATTGTAAGTCGTTGTATCGATCCGCGAATTCGACCTTGGTACAGTACCTGAAGGACAGTTCGTTGGATCCAATGTTTTTGTCGTTGGATCTGGACAAGGTGTACAGCTCTCTACCCATGTGCCAGGGATCCAGTGACTTTTAGGCTTGTCTGCGGGAATTGAAGTTTAATCATTAATATCAAACTTAGCCGTGGTAGAAACAACGTCCGCAGACATGGTGATAACGCTCATTACCACCGATAGAAATCTGCTCACCAGCAGTCATGCGCTTTCCATGTTCATCAACACGAATATTCATCGTCGCTTTCTTTCCGCAGGTGCAAATGTTCTTCAGCTCTTCGATCGTATCAGCCAATGTCATCAAATAGCTAGAACCTGGAAAAGGCTCGCCGAGAAAATCACTGCGTAGGCCATAGCAGATAACCGGGATGCTGCGCACGTGAGCGAGCTTGTGTAATTGACGTGCTTGAGCTGGCGACAAAAATTGCGCTTCGTCCACAAGAATACAACTGACTACTGGGGCGTTCTCAAAAAAATCAAATTCCGCATCGAAAATAGCTGCCTCACGCTGTGGGCCTAGTCTAGAAGTTATTTTTCCTGTGCCATAGCGATTATCGATCGCAGCGGTGTAAAGGCAAACTTTCTGCCCTTGTTCTTCGTAATTATGCGCAACTTGTAATAGTGCAGTGGACTTGCCGGCATTCATTGCCGAGTAGCGAAAATAAAGCTTAGCCAATTTCTTATTCCTGATGATTCTTGTTATGTGATGTCGCTACTCAAGGTAGCGAGACAAGAAGAATTATAGCGGAGCCGAGCAGCTTGGTCTGTGGCTTTTGCCCACGAATCGGCACAATGAGAAGCCATCGAAAGCAATTTATAAAGAAATAGAACTACGCTTTCAGAACGATATCAAACTGAGTATCACCTTGTGCATTTTCTGCCAAGCGATGCGTAAAGCCATGGCGATTGAGGACTTCGCGCACAAACATCAAACCTATGCCTTGCCCGCCTTTCTTAGTGGTGAAGAAAGGTGTGAACAATTGTGCTGTGGGAATATTTTGTAAGCCCTTGCCTGAATCAATAATCGACAAGCGAACGCCACCAGATTCGGCATCCAAGCACAAATCTATTTGCACGAAAGCGGGATGATCGGGCACTTTGCCTTGCGCTGACTCCACAGCCTCTATCGCGTTCTTGACGATATTGAGAAGCACTTGCTCGAACAATTGATGATCTATGCTTTGCAGTGGCACATCGTGTTTGACACCCCAAGCCAAACGTATGCCGCGTTCGGCACAGCGTTGTCGGTACAGTATCATCGCCGCTTCAACCATTTCCGTGATATCGTTTGCATGCAATTGCACTTCTGGCATTTTGACGACTTCAGTGAAGCGAGCAATGAATTGACCTAAGGTGCGATTACGGCGCTGTACAGCGCCGATTGCGGTCGAAAAATCGTTCGCGTCTTCTTCGCGCAGTTGTTGGCGATAGAACAGTAGCGACTCTAATACCGAGCCGGTAGCGGCCACAGTATTATTCACTTCATGCGCCAATACCCGTACCAGTTTTTCATAGGTAGCCTTCTCCGAGCTGGCGAGCTCTTCCGTGATTTCATCGATCAATAAGAATTCACGAGCAAATCCGCGGTCCACAAATTGACTGCGCTGGCACCGAAAACGACGCCCTTCTTCATTGCTCAGCACCTGGCTTTCACCGACCACAACCGTGCGCAAGTCTTCGATAAAACGAGAAATTTTTTCACTTCCCTGCCCCAGGCTTTGCCCAGCTTGAATATGCGCACCGAACAACTGGCTGGCGAAGGCATTGAATAAACTGACCTTGCCATCAAAATCAAACACCACGACAGCCCCTGGCGTTGCTTCAAGCAATTGATCAAGAAAACCGCGTTGTTCGCCAACCCGCAAACGCTCTTGATACAAACCATCGAGCATACGGTTAAACAAAGCGACGAGTTCATTCACTTCGCGATTGCTACTCGTCTTCATCCGCGCGGCGTAGTTTCCGTCATGCAGTAAGTCTTTAAACTGACGGGCGAAATCGATAGGCAATAGAGCTTTATTGAGCAACCAATAGCCAAGTCCAAAACTACAAATCAAGGCGACTTCAATCACTACCACGATCACTGGTTTCTGGTGTAAAAGCCAAAGTACAAGCGAAAAGAAAATCGCATGTAACAGAAACAGGTAGAGCTGAAGGCGCCGTTGCAAGCTCACTTAACTTCCTCGTCTATTCGATCAGCGGGCGTTTCGCTCTCTGCGCTGACAATCTGATGTTTCTCTAAACGGCGATACAAAGCGAATCGGCTTAAGCCCAAAGCTTTGGCAACACGCGAGAGATTGCCTTGATGCTCTTCCATCGCTTTTTCTATCATGTGACGTCCCACTTGATCGAGGGTCATGCCTGAGAAGATCGAGGTTTCACGGCACTCTTGAGCTCCGCTCTCTTCTTCTACCGATAAGAAATCTGCTTTCTCGAGCACGGGCTTACCGACCAGTAGCAAGGTACGCTCTAGGCTTTGTTTGAGTTGCCGAATATTGCCCGGCCATTGCTGCTGACTCAACCAATCAATCGCAGATTGCCCCAGCTGCACCGCATCCATGCCATAGGTTTCACAGAGTTGGTGCATCAGGCGGTGTGCCAACAAAGGGATATCACTGCGACGTTCACGTAGCGGTGGAAGCCGCAGTGTGATCAGGTTTAATCGATAAAACAAGTCTTCACGAAAATCGCCACTGGCCACTTGTTCTGCCAGCTCGCGATTGGTCGCAGAAATGATGCGCACGTCGACCTTCTCAGTTTTGCTTGAACCCAGAACCTGATAGGTTTGAGTCTGCAATACGCGCAGCAACTTCACTTGATCTGCCCGATTAAGCTCACCGACTTCATCAAGAAACAAACTACCTAAGTGCGCTGTGGCGAAATGCCCTTTTCTATCGGTTTTAGCGTCGGTGAAGGCACCGCGCACGTGACCAAACATCTCGCTTTCAAACAAGGAGGATGTGATCGCGCCCATATTGACCTTGACCGCTTCTTTGCTCGCACGCGGGCTATTGCGGTGAATGGCGTCGGCGATCAACTCTTTGCCGGTGCCACTCTCCCCTAAAATCAAGACCGAAGCGCTGGTCTTGGCGACACGCCCAATGGTGGCCAAGACTTTCAATAATTCTGGATGCTCACCAATAATGTCGGAGAACTCATATTGGCTATCGAGTTGTTGACGTGTCAGGCGCGTCGCGGGCGCTTCTTCTTTTAAAGCGAGTGTGGTTTGAATCAACTGCAGTAGATTCGCGTTATCCCAAGGCTTAGTAAAGAAGTCCGCAGCACCGGCTTTTACCCCCTTCACCGCTAAAGCGATCGAGCCCCATGCCGTCATTAACAACACCGGTAAATCTGGATGACGACGGTGAATCTCCGCCATCAAGGCTAAGCCTTCTTCACCGCTGGTCTCTAGCGAGAAATTCATGTCGAGCAAGACCAAGCTGATCGTTTCTTGCTCGAGTAGTGTCAAAGCTTGCGCTGGCTCGTCGCAAGTCTTGGTGGCGAAACCGTTTTGTTTGAGCAGCAACGCCAACGATACTTGAACTGACTCGTCATCATCAACAATGAGAATAGTTTGTGAAGACAATTATTCCGCCTCTTTCAATCAAATGTTTATTCGTAGTGCAAAGCATCTGTCGGGCTCATACGACTCGCCATCCATGCGGGATAGAGAGCACAGGTAATCGACACCGCATAAATAATCGCCATTGCAATGCCTGCCGAAAGGAAGAAACTACTCCAATCAATAAACTTGGCAAATATGCCAGTAAATGGTAACTGTATCAGAAACAGCATTCCTACCGCCATAGCTAAACTACTCAATAACACCTGTTCCGTCACAATTTGCGCATAAATCTGAGCGCTACTCGCACCGACTGCGCAACGCAAACCAATTTCAGGGATACGACTGTTGACGTTTTGCCAGAGGACGCCAAACAAACCGAAGCAGACCATGATCAGCAAGAAGCCAGCAATCATCACTGGTGGGATGAAGAAGATGGCTTTTTGTCGCAGCAGATGATCTCGTACTTCACTAATCGGCGAAATATCGTAATCAATATCATTTCGCACCAAGCGCAATTGTTGATATAGCTTGATTTCGAAATTCCGCTGAGTACCCGGTTTCACATGAATGACCATGTTGTTAAGCGGTGAGTTTTTAAATGCAGAATGGCGAAAAATAGCGATATTTTCTTGACTCATAAACTCACCGAAGTAGCGGTAGTTTTCGATCACACCGACCACACGATAGCTTGCATTATCTTTATCGCGTAGATCGGAATTGGTGATGACCTTGCCAATCGGATCTTCGTGACTAAACAAGTTTTCCGCTAACTTGCGGTTAATCACGATAGGAACCTCACCACTGGCTTCATCTTGTTCTGAGAACCATCGGCCTGAAACCTGCGGGATTGCTAAAGTCTTGGCAGCGACATCATCGGCAGACAAGGAATAAGTATCGATTTTTTGATCTCGATCGACACGTCTAAAGCCACCGCTAAAACCGGAACTACTATAAGGTTCAATCTGGATAAAGCTCACTGACTCGACCTCAGGCAATGCCGTGATTGCGCGTCGAAATTGATCTACGAGCTGGGGCTGAGGACGATCTAGAATATCCGAATTTGTCTCCATATTTACGCGCCAACGGTTTTCTGAGCTAAACCCGAGTGGGCGTTGGTACAACTGATAGTTATATGAAAAACCAACGACCACCCCAAATATCACCACAAATATCAGCAAGATCTCAGCGCTAATCATGGCGTTCTTGAGCTTACGCTTCCATAAAATTTTCCACAGATGACTGAGCATTACGCATTTCCTTTCAACGCAAATACTGGATCAAGTTTCGCCATGCGCCAGGCGGGAATCACTCCAGAAACAATACCAAAGATGATGGTAATCAAGACCCCATATCCAAACACCGAAAGGTTAATTCCAAGTTTTATATCAGGAATTAATCCAACCTGATTCACCCACATCAAAAATCCTTCAGTCACAACGAATGAAATCAAACACGCGATTAAAGATAAAACTATGTTTTCAGCGAGAAATTGGGTGACCAATTCAAATCGAGATGCACCGAAAGCCTTACGCACACCGATTTCCGCACTACGTTCCATCATGCGGCCTAGATTCAAATTCACGAGATTTAATGCGGGTAGCAACATAAAAAGAAACATCAGCACAACAATTGATGTAAAAACCTGTTCTGCACCCGAGTCCTCTAGGCGAATATCGTTGGAAAAGCCGCGAGCAAAACTATCAAACTGTGTGTTTGCGATCAGTAAGGAATTGGGCCATTTCACCGGATCGGTATCTTTGATTCCTTTACCACGCTCTGAGATCTCCTTCTTTAATGTTGATACCTCAGAAGCAGATTTAGCCATCAATACAGCACGGAAATCACCCATCAAACTTTCGGAATACAAGCCCGAGGACATGGTTGTTAGTGGTGCCCACATCTTCGCTTCGCCACCTCTTCCGCGGCCATCGTCAACCACTCCGGTGACTTCATACTGATACCCGCGAACATTCAATTTCTTGCCAATAGCAGGCTGATCGCCATAAAGCCTTTGCGCAATAACGGTATTCAAAATGATATTGAAACGACCTTGATCAACATCTTCACGGCTGAAGAATCGTCCCTCTTTTAACTGATATTGATAGATCTCCCAAAACACCGAATCCGTAAATACCATCGACAATTTTTCTACACGTTGGTCTTGGTAGACTGCCACCGGAAATGAACGTGTCACAGCACTGATTTTTTCCGCGGATTGAATCGGTTTGAGATATTGATCAACAAGCTTGTATCCCAATCCACTCATCATCACAGAGGTTTTACCAAACTTAAGGTATCGATCAACTTGAACAATACGATCTCGATTCACATCCACACCCGAGGGCGCAAAGCTATGCTCCATCACCGCTGTCACCACCAATAGCACCACCAAAGTCAAGACGATACACATCAAGTTGATCGCCGTGAACATCTTGCGCCGCCAGTACACTTTGCTGGCCATCAATAAATAATTCTTTAACATAGCGATTCCTAAACAACCAACTGACCATCAAACACACGAATAATGCGACCACTTTGTTTGGCATGGCGTTCATCATGTGTGACCATCACCACGGTAGTGCCTTGCTGATTGAGTTTGAGAAGAATATCCATCACTTCTGAACCCATGTGGCTGTCGAGATTTCCTGTCGGTTCGTCGGCAAGGAGGATATCGGGTTGACCAACCATGGCGCGGGCAATCGCCACGCGTTGTTGTTGCCCACCAGAGAGTTGATTGGGATAGTGCTCCATACGCGCACTCAAACCAACACTGGCCAAGGCTTGCTCCGCCAATTCACGTCTTTGTTTGGCACTGGTTTTGCGGTACAAGAGCGGCAATTCGACGTTATCAATCACACGTAGATCATTAATCAAGTGAAAGCTCTGAAAGATAAAGCCGAAAGTTTTATTGCGCATCTTTGCCAGATCTTTATCACCCCACTGATGCAATTCTTGGCCCGCGATCTTGACCTTGCCCTCACCTGGTCGATCAAGCAGCCCTAATAAATTGAGTAAGGTACTCTTGCCACAACCGCTGGGGCCCATGATGGAGACAAACTCGCCCTTGTTGATCAGAAGATTGATGTCGCGTAGCGCGATGGTTTCAACCTTGTCGGTTTGGTAGGTCTTGCTGACATTTTCTAACTGGATCATGTTTCTTCCTTGCTTAAATTTTTCAATTCTTCGTTTTTTAAATTCTTATCTTCGTTTGTGATCAACGTACCCGAAAACTATCGAGATGTTTAAACTTGCTGACGTCTGATACGATTAATTTATCCCCAGCGCGTAAACCTGCACCGGACAATACTTCGGCATGTTTGCCGTCATTTAAACCAAACTCCACATTGCGCTTGACTGCACGCCCATCCTCTAACACATACACATCTTGACGCCCTTTGCCATTAATTGCAGGCCCCATGTCGACCACCATGGTCTTATCTTTTTGGTCGGTGACGATATTGGTTTCAACGCGTAATTTATGGCGCAAAGCAGGATGATTGGGTTCGGCCAAGCTCACTAACAACTTCACGGTGCCGTTTTGAATCTCAGGCAAAATTGTTTGCACTTCACCTTTAATCATTTGGCCGCTGTACTCAACACGCACCGCTTGGCCGGGGTTCAAATAACGTGCATAGAAGTCCGACACGCTCGCTTCGACACGGAAGTTACGAAGTTCTGAGACCTTCGCTATCATTTGCCCAGTATTCACACTACTACCTTCGTCGGTCAGTGCCCACGTTAACAAGCCGTCAAACGGCGCTTTGACTTGCGTTTGCGCTAATAAGCTTTGTTGGAGTTCCATTTGTTTTTGGAAGATAGAACGCTGCAAACGCGCACTTTCAATATTACTGCTGGTGGTCTTGCGGGTGTCGACCAGAGATTCTCTATGCTGACGCAATTGCACCTCGTTACGTTTTACCGCTAATTCGGCAGCTTGTAAATCGACCTGAGAAGTGATGCCATTGGCCCCCAATTTTTGAAAGCGCGCCAGTTTGACCTTATTGCTTTGCAGATCTAATTCCAAGAGTTCGATTTCGCTGGCGATACGTTTCAGTTGGGCGTCGAGTTCATTGCTCAAGGTTTGTACACGGATATCTTGTTGGGAAATTTGCTCGCGTAAATTGTCGATGGCGACACGCACTGCTTGGTCATCGAGTTCCATCAGCAATTCTCCAGCCTTGACCGTTTGACCTGCTTTGGCGATGATTTTACGTACCCGTGTTTGTGCTGGGCTGGGAATCTGTTCTTCACGCACGGGGATCACAATGCCTGAGGCATTGATGGTGTTGTCGACATGCCCGATTCTCACCTCGGAGATACGCAGATCGGATAATGCAGCTGACTGTGTGGCGACACGATTGAGACCCCAGCTCGCACCGCAAATCACCAGCAAAACGGCGCCTGCGACCATCCATTGCTTACGGCGACGTTGCTGAATTACGGTTTGACTGATTTCTTTATCCATCACTGACTCCTGAGCTTCTTGCAATAACTAACTCTATTGCAAAGCCCGTGCCAGCTTAAGCAAAAAAATAAATATTATTTAAATTCAATCACTTATACAGATTAAATGGGGCAGAATGAACAGCTTTTTTTAGATATTGCGTGCGAACATGAACAAGTGAGTGCGAAATCGCACATCCCTGCAAGGACGTGAAATCGGTGGACCCGAGGGTGGGTTCGAAGCATGACATCAGCGAAACTAGCGAATATCAATTTCGAGCTTGCACAAAGCGGAAACGAGGTGCATTTTGTTGACTCAGCACTTTGCCGCTACGATTATCTTTAATCACCAACTGCAAAGTCCACTCGGATACGTTTTGCGCCTTAATCTCATAGGATGGGCACAATTCGATCTGTACTTCATTCGAGGACAAAGTGGTGTAATCCAATTGTCGGATATGACCACAATTCCGAAGCAAGACTTGCGACTCTACTTTCTTCCCGATGACACACATATACACCGGAAGGCTCGACATGCTGCCATGGTTACAAGTCAAAATTGCTTGGAAGGGATAACTCTTCACATAGCGTTCTCTCTCTGAAGTCGCCTCAACAGCTTTTTGTTTCTCTCTAGCTTTTCGAACGTCTAGCACAGCGATTTTTTTAGCCTTCGCAGTCATTTCATCTTCGAGAAATGTGGCAACCTTCCAGTAGCGAGTATCGGTATCATAGCCGCTAGCGACCATACGCTTTACGGCTTGATCGAAATCTTGCTGTTGTTGGATTCCTGCTTTTCTCAAGCGCGCAGCATCATCCGCATCCATTCGTGGACGCAAACGTAAGGATAACTTCGCGTCTTCCAAAGTTTGATAGCCATAGCGATCTTTCACCGAATTTAGCAGAGCAGCTTCTTCCCGCACTTCAAAAAGTTCGTGAGGGAATTGATCACGTTTTAGGGCCTCTAATAGAATTTTCGCTTCGGCCAATGTAATCACCATGCTATGACAATGACCAGTTTTAAACGCTGCAAACAGTTCGTCAAGATTTTCGTAGATACCCTCAAAATTTTTTGACCTTGGAGCGCGGCTCCAATTAGAAAAATCGGTGGTCCAACGATACGCCTCAATCAACATTCCATCCGAACTCACGTTTCGTTTGGCACAGACGCGCGCCACAGTATCTGAGGTCAGTGGTTTCACTTGGCGAACAGCCAATATGCCATCCTGCTTTTCATTCAAGACTTGCTGCACCTGTTGCTGACGTTGCGCATGTTGATTTGCATCGTTCACCTTTTGTTGAGCAATTTCCTGTTTTCGATTTTGGTAGTACTGGGCAATCTTATTGCCACTGATGTTACCGACCGCCACCATCTCACCCGACTTGAGCAAAGCTCGCACTTGTTCAATGCGTTCGCCACTTAGGATGAGAAAGCGGCTTTCTGGCGAGCGTTGGTCCCAATTTCGTATCCACTCCTGTATGTCCTCGACGTTAACGATTTCAAACTGGTCGACATTGACCGTTTTCAAAAATGGGGCCAGCACAAGTTTATTGATATCGGCCCACGCCTGCGGATCAAGTTCGCGATAAGCCCGTTCTGAACGAATCTTCACTGCCTCGTCCATCATCAACCGCACACGACTTTCTTTTCCTGTATAAAAATAGTCGCCGTTGAGTTTCTTGCTGACTGCCTTTTCGGGTCGAGCCAGCAGATACCAATCCATGGCGGAATAATCATTAGCGACATTGACCACCAACTCGACATCGCGTTCGATAGGACAACTACTGCCTTGCTTCACAAATGTTAGACGATGTTGGCCCGGCGTGTAGAACACCCAATCAAAGTGAAATTGATCATCATCGATTTCACCCGACTGCCAACTAATCGCCATGCCATGCAAGTTGCGCATACGCCAAGACACATTAGTCCGTTCAAAGTGAGGGCCTTTTTCGACGTCGTCGAAGACCTGCCCATCTTGGCGAATCTGCCAACGACAGGCGCTGGGATCTAACCAACTGGTTTTGACTTGAACCTGCACAGTAAAAGCTTGCCCCACGCGCAGCGTATTACTGTCGGTTTTCATCGACAAGATATTCGCAAAGGCATGGTTACTGAGCAGCGACAAAATGCCTGTAAAGCAGACAAGGCGACACAGTTGAACAATCATAGGAAGGCAATGCAAGCGAGAGATGGTAGAGGCTTGTTTTTCTCGCCTTACGATTTTCACTTGGTTTCGCATTGTTAGCCTCCCGAATCGTGACTGAACGGTCGTGGTTTGGGTAATGTCTTACGCCACCTACCGCAACGTATAGGAATTATTTCCTAGAAGTATTATTCAGCACAGCGTAAGTTGCAAGTTTTCAAGGTCGCCCTGCGTCTAAATACTCCGCAATAATTGTAAATAATCGAAAAATCATTGCCACATAAAAAAACCGCCCTGTCTGACGAGGGCGGCTTTCTATTTTTACACCACCGCTTACAGCGGAAGTCATTGGCGACTATTTAGCTTTTTACATTCGCATCGACCCATGCTTTCACAGCAGGTGCGCGTTCTTCGCGGATCTTGAGACGTGTTTTGATGCTGCCAATGACACGTTCGACTTCACCGCGTGAACTCGGGTCGAGGTTGTCTTTGGCATAGGCTTGCAACTTGTCGATGACAGCTAAATTAGTGGCGCCTGCTGCCAAGCCTGGGAAGTAACGGCTACGAGAAGTCGCATCAACTTTCGCATTGACTGCAGCCAAATTGGCCATGGCGAAGTCGAAGGTCATTTCTGTATGCTCACCTGCCACCGCACGGATCATACTAGCGCTTGTTGTGGCACCTGGTTCATCGGTCAAGGCTAAATCCAAAGCACGTTTCGCTAAGTCTTTATTCTTTGCCGTGGCCAATAAGGCATACAAACTATCTTTCACCATTGCCGACTTTTCTTTCTGCGCGCGTTCACGCAAAGCATTCCAAGTGGTTTCATCAGCATTACGTGCCACAATCGCCAAGATCAGGAAACGCAATGAAGCTGGCGCTGCGTTGGGATCGTTATCCATCGCTAAGAAACGACGTCGCGCTTCGGCCAGTGTTGCAGGGTCTTCTAAGCCACTCATCACTCCGATCATTTCAGCACGGAAGTTAGCTAGGTATTCAGGCTCGCCTGCTTTTGCTTCCCAGCCCAATTTGTTCATCACAGGTGTCAATTTCGCGCGGGCAAATTGTTCAAATTTTTTCGTGCGTTCTTCATCACCTTTTAAGAAGGCGAGATAGCTAGAAAGACGCCCAGCAACAGCGCTCCATACATGCACGCTCGCCTCGTCTGGCGTTGAACTAGCCAAATCTAAGAAATTGGCCACGGGTTGTTGACCCGCGATCGCCATCGCATTGCTGTCTGCTAATGCACCAACTTGATCAATCGCGCTCAAACTAGAGAAATTCTTTGCCAAATTGGAGAACACCGCTGGCGCATACATGGTGCGGTAATAACCATTTTGCCCAGCGTTGACGACCACCGTGCCACAAGCGGGCAATTGCAAACTACCTTTACCATTCACGACCAAAGTACGGCCTTGCACTTTGGTACCTGCCACTTGCGCCACCACCGGCACTTGCCAACTCTTAGGTGCACGATTCGGCTCGTCGCGGGAGAATTCCAACTGCGACAAACTGACAATCGATTTGCCGTTTTTGCAGACGACATCGTCGACACGAATCATAGGAACGCCTGGTTGTTCGGTAAAATCTTTGGCAATCGCCTTAATTGGTTTACCTGCGGCTTTTTCGATGGAGTCGAAAAAGTCTTTAGTGACCGTGCTGCTGTAGGCATGTTTTTTCATATACGCACGCACACCTTTGCGCCATGCATCTTCACCCACATAGTTTTCCAGCATGCGAATCACCGCCTCGCCTTTTTGGTAGGTGATGGTATCAAATGCTTGGTTTGCTTGTTCGACGGTTTCGATGTGTTGTACCACTGGGTGCGTAGTCTTCATGGAATCTGGGCCCATCGCCGATTCACGCACACCAATCGCATTAAACTCGGGCAGCCATTCTGGATGCAAACGCTGCATGATGCGGTTTTCCATCCATGATGCAAAACCTTCATTGAGCCACAAGTCATCCCACCACTGCATGGTCACCAAATCACCGAACCATTGATGCGCTGTTTCATGCGCCGCAGTCACGAATACGCGTTCTTTATCCGCTTGTGTCGAATATTTTGGATCCAGCAGCAAAGCGCTTTCGAAGGTGAAAATCGCGCCCCAGTTTTCCATGGCGCTGAAGAATTGGCTTTGCCCAGGTGCCGCCACATTGTCGAGTTTAGGCAAAGGATAACGCACGCCAAAATAATCGTTCAGATAGCGCAATACACCTGCAGATTCGTCGAGGGCGTAGCGGGCTTGCTCGAGACTACCGCGTTTCGCTACCACGCCAATTTCTGTGCCTTCGGCTTTGATCGTGGCTCGTTCGAAATCACCTACACTCAGAAATAAAAGGTAGGTCGACATCTTCGGCGAGGTGGCAAACTTAACCCATGTTTTTCCATTACCCAGATCTTTCTTTTCCAAAGCTGGCATATTGCTGACCGCCATGTGCTCACTTGGAATGGTCACATCAAGATTGAACGTCGCTTTGAACACTGGCTCATCCCATGAAGGCATGAAGCGACGTGCATCAGAGTTTTCAAATTGCGTATAGAGCGCACGTTTTTTCGTGCCATCTGCATCGTAATCTAAAGAGAACAAGCCTACTGCTTGGGTGCCGATGATGCCATCGTATTCCATGCTGAGCTGATACTGGCCTTTGGCGATTTCCTGACCAAAGCTAAAGCTTGCTGTCTGTGCTTTCGCATCGATCTCAACTTTCGCTTCACCGCCGACTTTGCGGCCTTTATTGTCGACCAAGCTTACATTCTTGAAGCTCATATCGAGGGCGTGCAAGGTAATGCTATTGCTGGCCTTGCTGACTTCAATTTTGATATTCGCGTTACCGCTAAACTTGGCCTCTTTGGCGTTTGGCGTCACAGACACATCGTAATGCAGAGGACGCACGCCGCGTGGCAATTGCGAAGTTACTTTGTTAAAGTCAACCGCAGAGGCAGACATGGCAGGTGTTGCAAGGACTGGCAAATGCGCAGTAGCGCTGAGGGCCAAGACGGCCAAGGAGATCAAACTACGTTTCATTTTTTCCTCTATTTATAAGACTTCATGCAGCTGTGGGGCTAAGCTTTGCCGCATTGATCAAGGCGAATAATATTAAAAATTGTTTTATTGATAATTTAAAGATGGTTGGAGTCGGCCAGCTCAAAAAAGTTCAAACTAATCTCACGCCGATGACTGCGTTCAATTAATCCAAAGGAGCTGTACGGTAAGGATTGACCTCGCTAGGACTAATCACCGAGCCCTTATTTCCCCATGAGTTACGGATATAGGTCATCACTAAGGCAACTTCCGAGTCATCCAAAAAAGGCGCAAATGGCGGCATGCCATAAGGGCGACTATTTCCAGCAGTATCCGGCGCGAAGCCACCAGCTAGAATGATACGCACAGGATTCGTGACTGAGGTCATTTGTATTGCAGCATTGCCTTTCAATGCAGGATACACGCCAGCCCTTCCCTCGCCACCACGACCATGACACTCAGCGCAATGCTTGAGATAAATTTTCTGGCCATGGTCTAGCAGACGCTGAAGTTCTTCCTGGCTAAGCTGTGGTCGCTGCAAACTACGGTCGAGCAAATCTTGGGCGGCATTCGAGGACTGCGGCTGTGCCTGCAAGTATTCACGCATGGCGGCGATATCGCTGTCCTGCCAATATTGCAAACTGTTTTTCACGACTTCAGCCATCGGCCCCGACACCGCACGCTGTTGATTGGCACCATGTTTGAGCAAAGCATCCAACTGCGCGGCAGGAATGGCGGGTAGATTCAATTCGTCTTTCGACACTAAGGAAGGCGCATACCAATGAATACGCGCCATTTCTCCACCACTGAAATCGTTGCTGCCTTGATTGGCGCCAAACTGATTACGCGCGCTGTGGCAAGCGGAACAATGTCCCAAACCTCGCACTAAATATGCACCTCGGTTCCAGTTAAGACTCTGATTTGGCTCCGGCTTAAGCTCGCCTGGTCGGAAATACACAGCACGCCACAAACTAATTGCCACTCGCTGATTGTAAGGAAACGCTAGATCATGCGAGGCATTACTTTGCACTACCGGCGTAAGGCTCTGAAAATATACGTACATTGCATCGGCATCAGCACGCGTTATATGGGTGTAGTTGGGATAAGGAAAAGCAGGATACAAAAGACGACCGTCTTTGCCTTTGCCGCTATGCAAGGCATTCCAAAAGTCATCGGCACTCCACTTGCCTATGCCCGTTTTCAGATCAGGTGTGATATTGGGAGTAATGAAATTGCCAAACTCAGACTGCATGACGCGACCACCAGCATAAACCGCGCCACCTCGCGCAGTATGGCAACCCATGCAGTTCGCTTGCTTCGCAAGATAGGCACCTTGCGTTATCTGGGCTAATGTAGGTGAACTTTCGCCATCAGGGCTCGATCTTGGGCTCGATTTATCATCTACGCCCCAATAGCCATAGGCCGCTAGAACAAGCAAGCTCAACACCAACACGGCAAACACGCCGAGAACAAGGCGCTTCAAACTGAATTTGATTTTATCGATCATCGCGGCACACTCCCGCAGCTCATCGGCAACTTAAATCCAAGCAAATCGCGGCTGGAAACAGCTTTCGATTCGAGCGGGACATTTTGCAATGCCAGCCATGAAGACACGGCCGCAATATCTTCTGCACTCAGTTTCTTGGCAACACTTTGCATACAATCAGGCGTCGCCGCATGTCGACTGCCGGTCTGCCAAGCCCCCAATTGAGCGACTAAGTAATCGCGAGGCAAACCCAGCAAACCCGGAATAAAGGGTGCGACACCTATCATCTTCTCAGCGTGACATGAGACGCAGGCAGGTAAATCTCTTGACGCGTCGCCTTTTAATACCAAGTTTCTTCCCCTGTCCATCACTGGTGCCGACACATTGTTCGCTTGTGGTGCGGCATACGGAGGATTTTGCTCAGAGAAGTAAGCCGCAATTTCCTGTAAATAGGCATCAGACATATGGGAGACCATATAGGTCATCATCGGATAGGTCCGTTTTCCTTGGCGAAAATTGACGAGCTGGTTGTATAAATATCCCGATGGCTTACCCGCAATACGCGGATAAAAACCATCGCTGGTGGAACGCCCTTCTGCTCCATGACAAGCAACACAAGCTTTGACGCGTTGTGCCAAACTATCACTAAACTCAGGCACTGAAGATTGTGCGGCAACATTGCCACTGCCGACGAGCATCGCCAAGCCCAACAGTCGCGCACTAAAAAAGGAAGGAATCATGAGTTTACGAAAAAGAAGAAATACTAAAAAATTTGAGCCCTAGCAGAGATCTGCAGGGCTCAAAAAAATGTGAAACGATGATCTAGAAGAACGCAGCTTATTGCGCTTCTTTCACTTTCGCAGCCAATTTTGGCATCACTTGGGAAGCAATTTTTTGATTCGTCTTGATCAACTCTATTTCGTCACTCAAGATATGTGCTGCTTCGATCAAGAATACGTCTTTAGCTTCTTTATTGGCTTTTTCTTCCGCCAACTCAGCTGCCAAACTACGCTCGCTACCTTGCAAGCCATCATCTTGTCGGTTCAACTTCGATTTCGCTTTCAAGCATTTATCACTGTTCTTGTCTTTGCATTCTAAGGAAGCACGGAACTCTTCGCGTTCTTTAATTTTCTTCTCACGCGCATCACGCTCAGCACGACGTTCAGCTTCGTTCAAAGAAATCTCTTTCTTTTCTTTTTGCTGTTTAAACTCTGCAATATCCTCTTTGATAAACTGGAATTCTTTATCCTTAGCGATACGCATTTCATGACGGACCTGCAGCATTGCCTGTACGTCTTTCAGATTACCCAGCACTTGATAGTCGACAGGTTTAATTTGCACCCAAGGCAAAGCATTCTCATAACTTGATTCACCATAGCTGTCAGCATCGGTGAAGCTTGGATAGGCTATATCAGGGGTAACACCGCGCAATTGCGTCGTACCACCATTGATACGGAAGAATTGCGCCACCGTCATTTTCAAATCACCGTACTGTGGCTTTTCGCTACGTGCCATTTGATCGAGACTAATCACGGTTTGAACCGTGCCTTTACCAAAACTATTTTCGCCAATAATCAAACCACGACCATAGTCTTGGATAGCTGCCGCGAAAATTTCAGACGCCGAAGCAGAACCGCGGTTGATCATTACCCCCATAGGGCCATCCCAAGCGACCACACCCGCACCGTCGCGTTCAACATGAACACGACCTTGCGCGTTTTTCTGTTGAACGACAGGGCCTTTACCGATGAATAAACTAGTCAACTCGACCGCTTCATTCAAAGAACCACCACCGTTGTCGCGCAAGTCGATCAGTACACTATCCACTTTTTCTTTTTTTAATTCACCGAGCAAACGCGCCACATCACGGGTTGCGCTCTTGAAGTCTTTATCACCGCGACGACGTGCATCGAAATCTTGATAAAAGGTCGGCAAAGCAATCACACCGATACGACGCGTGCCATCCGCGGTCTTTACTTCTTGTATCGATTTCTTAGCTGCTTGCTGTTCTAAGGTGATTTTATTGC
The DNA here is from genome assembly GCA_947464955.1 of Oxalobacteraceae bacterium. Taxonomy (GTDB): domain Bacteria; phylum Pseudomonadota; class Gammaproteobacteria; order Burkholderiales; family Burkholderiaceae_D; genus Undibacterium. The sequence continues at coordinate 17,245 of CANHZI010000031.1, read as the reverse complement.
GAACCAAAACTACCGTAACGTGTTTTCCATCAGGGCCTGCATCGGCTGGCAATACGTCCAAGGTTACTGGGGTGTCTTTCGGACCACGAATCAAGGCCACCACATCATCTAAGCGCCAGCCCATCACATCGACTGGTGTTGCGTTCGCACCCTGGCCTACACCCACGATACGATCACCGACTTTCAATTTGCCTGACAATGCCGCTGGGCTACCAGGCACTAACTCACGTATCGTCGCCATTTCATCGCGATCTTGCAAAGTCGCACCTATCCCTGACATCGACAAACGCATCGCGATATCAAAATCTTCTGCTGCTTTTGGTCCCAAATAATTAGTATGTGGCTCAACCGACATCGCATACGCATTCATGAAAAGCTGGAACACATCTTCGCTCTTCAATTTATTCATGCGCGTCAGCGTTGTTTCGTAACGTTTGGCCAAGGTAGTCCGGATTGCCGCTGCTTCTTTGCCTGCTAATTTCAGACGCAACCAATCATTCTTGACACGTTGACGCCACAAGTCGCGCATCGCCGCTTCATCTTTAGGCCAAGGTGCTTTTTCGCGTTGATAGAAATAAGATTCTTTCTCGCTAAAATCAAAATCACCCTTCAACACGTCACCAGCGTAACTAAGACGTTCTTTGAAACGCTTTTGATACAAATTAAACATCGCAAATGGAATCGTCAGATCTTGACCCAAAATTGCATCATCTAACTTGGTACGTGCCGTATTGAATTGATCGATATCGCTTTGCAAGAAGAACACGCGATCCGCATCCAAGGACTTCAAATAGCGATCAAAAATCTTCTCTGACATAGCGTCATCGAGTGGTGTTGCTTTGTAATGGAAGCGAGTTAAAAATTCTGCGGTAATGTTGGCAGCTTGAATCTGCTGCGGCAGTGGCTTGAACTCTGTTAATTGAACGGGAACTTTGGCGGGGCTAACTGCAGGCGTAGGCTGGGCAGTTGCAAAATGGGTGCTGATCACCAAACCGAGGGCGATACTCAACAAAGTTTTTTTCATCTTCTATCTCCAATTATTCGTATTTGTATTTGTATTACGACAATGTAGTGCTCTTAAGCACGCTAAACACGAATAGTCGCGCAAGGATTAGGTATCGCTTGCCTTCATTCATTTCGAAAGCATACCACTACTTGCAGAAGGAAACAGCAGGCTTCAACTCTGAAAAGTAGGCTTCTTTCTGTCCTTAGCCAGCAAGTTAAATGCTAGACAGTCTTTTATAGGCAAAGTTCATGAAATTAGCAACTTTTGATGCAAAAAACCATGCCAATCTGGGGCCTTATTACAAACCCCTGCCCAATCCTGTTCACCGAGCACAAACAATTTGATACAAAAAGTTGGCGGTTCCGCTTATACATTGACCTGCAGCGGTAAGAAAATATGTATTTGACATCCTGCTCCTGGTGTCGATTTTAGGTCAAATCGTCCATTCAGGACGGCAACTCGTTCACGCATGCCACTCAAACCTATGCCTGTACTAGCTTGTTCGGTGTCAAAACCGCAGCCATCGTCGTGTATTTCAATCGACAAAGCACCGGCCACTGCATCGACTATAGGCTCGTTTTCCATGCTAATTTGAATACGCGCATGCTTGGCGTTTGCATGTTTAATGATGTTAGAACTCGCTTCTTGAATGATGCGATAGGCTGAAATTGCCACGTCAGGATTCAATTGACTAAATTCACCCCGCCCGACAAATTCAAAATAGCATCCTTTTTCGAGCTCGTTGCCATCTTGTTTGTCGTTATACAAACGTAGCATTTCTTCAATGGCGCCTTGCAAACCCATGACCTCCAGCACTTCTGGACGCAACCGTCTAACCAAGTTACGCCCGTTGGCATACAAACTTAATGCCAATTCGACCACAGCCTTTGCTCGCGCTTGGATCTCCGCATAGGCCTGTATATTTCCTTCGGCCTCCGCTTTCGCCGCTATCCTTGCGATTCTCTCGGACTCAAGACGCACCGCAATCAAAGAGGCGTTCAATTCATCGTGGATTTCGACCGCAATGCTTTGGCGTTCAGCCTCGACTATGGTATTCACCTTATGAATCAAACGGCGTTTCTCGGCATCGGCTTTCAGCGCCTCATCACGCGACTGGTGCAACTCGCGTGTACGTTCTTCCACTTTGGCTTCAAGGTGCTGCTGCGCTTGTTGCAAACCATCCGCCATCTCATTAATCGATTGCTGTAATTCACCAACTTCACCACCAGTACTAAGCTTCAATTTCCGATCAAAACGCCCGGCGCGTATAGTTCTCAAACTTTCAATCGATGCACGTAATGGCGCGGTCAAACTAGCCGATAAATACCAAGCAAGCCAGGCACTCATTCCCAGCGCCAGCATCGACATCAGCAATTCAACACCAAAACGAAACTTTTGCTTCGACAGCAAATAGCTGTGCGTCATCGTTACACGCACATAGCCTAGTATTTTTTTTGCAGGTTCGACCCGGGCTCCGGGCGAATTCACAGAACTTTGCTCCGCATCACTATTGATCACGATATTGGCCCACACGACTTGTCGTTGTATCGGCAGTTCAGTGTAGTGAGCTTCTGGCTGGGCCTTGCCTGCTTTGCCCGTATTCTCGACGTGGGTGATTTCTTTCTTGTTGGCGTCAAGCACTTCAATCCGAAAGATATTCTTATCCGATTGAATCACGCTATAAATCATCTGACGCACACCCTGTGCATGATTGGCCGCGAGATGAAATTCCAAGCCCTCGGCCAATGCCGTCGAGACTAATTTCGCACGACTCTCAAGATCTTCATGCACCTCTTTAAAGCGCGCATAGTAGGAGTAAGAAACCATCGAGAAAAACAAATACACGATGGGAAAAATCGCAATTAACAGCAAGCGTTGGCGGATGGTCCAGTGCTGCCAAGATACGCAGCGTAATAAAGCCTGCCAGCGTGAAGTTAGGCCCCGCATATTAAGGTTCAATCAAACCGTGTTTAACTGCCAATTTCGTAATCAAAGCAGGCCGATGAATACCAAGTTTTTCTTTCACGGACTGACTAATGTTACTGATGGTTTTCTGTGAGAGATCAAGTTTTTCGGCAATCTCGACATTGGTCAGACCCTCTGCCATTAGTGTAAAGATTTGCAAACTGCGTTCATCGAGCAGTGTTTGCGGTGAAGGATCGCCCCGCACAGAGAGATTCGCCAAACGCTCTGCAATACTTGGCATGAAGTACAACTCAGCCTCACTCGCCTTTTGCACGGCCACCGCCAAATCCGCAGGGTCACAATCTTTAGTCACAAAAGCACGCGCACCAATACGGTAGGTTTCTTTAATTAAGGCATCTTGATCAAACTGACTCAAAAACACGATATTGGCATGCGGCGTGTTATGCAGAATTTGTTTCGCGGCATCTAAACCTGTGAGCTCCGCACCAAAACGGATATCCATCACCAAAACATCCGGCTTTAAGACAGCAAACTGTTCAACCGCCTCTTGTGGACTTTTGACTTGGCCGAGCACCTGCATGCCCTCGGCTTCCAATGACATGGCGAAGCCCTTCATCACAATTGGGTGATCGTCAGCTAATAAGACACGGATTTTGCTATCAATTGTCATTTCCACTACTCCATGAAATGGTTTTTTTATCATTAGGATTGGTCGACATCACAAGGCTACTAGAAATCTATTTTGCTAGTCACTAGTAACTTTTATGTCACATACGCGACAGTGTACATCATTCATCGCTGTATGACGAAAATCTATATGGGCAGACAAGTCTTTGATTCAAAAGAATTTTTAAGCGAAATCGGAGGGTTTGCGGACTTTTATGTGGAATCGACAAATCGATAGAACTGCCATCTAGGCTCAAAAAGAATTAAAAAATTCCATTAAAAAGCTTTTCTTTTGCTAGCTACTAGCATATTATGATTCCAACGCGACGCAAAATAACTTCGCCGCGCTACCCAAGCAGCATTTCGCATGCTTACTTTTATTGAGGAGAGAATTATGGACTTCCACACCCATCCACATCCTGCAAAAAGCAAATTACCTTCCCTCGCTGTCGCTATCGGTGCACACGCCATCATGTTGTGGGTTGCGATGCAAGCGGTGCATGTGATCAATCGCCCAGAAAAAAACATCATCGACTACATTGCCATCGAGGAACCAGAAACACCTAAGCCAGTAGAACCGAAGATCGAGCCGCAGGTCGACAAAACCTTGCCACCACCGATTTTCGTTGCAGCACCCGAAGTTGTTGTACCACCAACGACGCCGACCGAAACTATCACTGGTGTCACGAATGTTGTGCCCAAAGATCGTGAATTTAAGCAAACAGAACACGTTGAAGTTGCAACGACCGTGGCGCCGCGTACGCCAGTACATATCGCAGCCAACGTTGACGCACGTGCTTGTGAAAAACCAGAATACCCAGTCAACTCTTTACGGGCTGGCGAAGAAGGTACAGTACATTTGGCAATGTTAATCGGCCCTGATGGTCAGGTCATCGAGAGTAAGATTGAGAAAACCAGCGGCTCACGTGCGCTCGACAAAGCCGCGGTTCAAGGCTTGAGTTTATGTAAGTTTAAACCTGGCACAGTTGACGGTGTTCCTGAAAAATCTTGGGCAAAGTTGCAGTATGTGTGGAGTATCAATTAATTGAGATTCGGCTCCCGCCCTTTATATTCTAAATGGGAATCTGAGTGCGCGCAGTTGGTGAGATGTGCAATCGGCATTTCACCAGCTCGCGACTCTTTCATTGTGAAGCATCGGTCCCTGCTTTTTGCTTCTTGAATTCAGCCATCCTTATGACTTCCTGATATAGCCTGTGCTAAGCTGAGCACCCCCCCCCGTTTTCGTTCAGCCTAATTCTGCGCGCACATGCAAGAAAATGTGATTCAACAAGCCAAACAATGGACTACCCTATTGCTACTTTTGCTCTTGGGTAGCGCTTTTGCCGCGGTCGTTGATACCTATGTCAGCTTGCTCGGTTTGACCATGATCTACGTCATTGTGGTCGTGATCGCCTCCTACACACTTTCACGCAATAAATCAGTCCTGTGTGCTTTTCTCGCAGTCGCTTGTCTTAACTACTTCTTCGTGCCTCCCCGCTTCACTTTTCAGGTGGAGGGAAAAGAGCATCTCATCGCGTTAGGGGCTTTGTTGATTGTGGCACTCATTATCAACGGCTTGGTGGCCCGTCTCAAGAATGAAAGTACGACAGCCAAACGCAACGAACTTCGGGCGCGGCAACTGCAATCGTTCGCGATCGATCTATCGAACGCAGATGCGATAGATCAAGCGCAGCAGATGACCAAGGAGGCTTTCAAGTCTGCCTTTTCTTATGCCACACACTTACGGTTTCTGGCGCAGCCGAGTGGATCTGAGTCGCTGCCGCAAATCATTCAAGATGGCTTAGAAGCCTGCATCAAAGAACAAAAAATCATAGGCTCAGGTACCGGTCGCTGGAATGAACTTGAGCATTGGTTCATTCCTATCGGTGAACAAGAGATATTCGGGGCAGTTTGCGTCAGTGATGTCGATGCCAACGACAACGCAGGAAGAGAACACGCTGCAGCGCTGTGCAGTTTAAGTGCTCAAGGTTTACGTCGCTTACATCTGAGCCAGACCGTCAACAACGCGCAAAAGGAAATCGAACGCCAACAACTTCAAACCATGTTTTTGTCGGCGATTTCGCATGACTTGCGCACGCCACTGGCAGCCGTGATCGGGGCAGCATCGGCCCTGCAAACACAGGGGAATAAACTGACTGCCCAAGAACAAGCTCGCCTGCTGAACAGTATTGTTGACGAAGCTAACTACTTAGGCACCATTACCGAAAACACCTTACAACTCGTACGACTCAAACAAGCCCATCCCAATTTGCGCACCGATTGGGAATCGATGGAAGAAATTCTTGGTTCTGTACTACAAAGGATCAAACGAAGACATCCGCATGATCGTATTCGCTACCAAATCGCATCCAACCTACCCTTAATTCAAGTCGATGCGGTCTTAATCGCACAGTTGCTCAGCAATCTGATCGACAATGCACTCAAATACAGCGAAGATAAGGTCACCCTCAGCGTGGATCTCGCGCAAGAAGCCTTACTCCGAATCAGCGTCAAAGATTTAGGGCCAGGGATTCCAGCTGAAGAACGTGAAAGTATTTTCGAAGCCTATACGCATTCTCGCCAACATGATCAATCATCACAACGCGGCGCGGGTCTAGGTCTCGCCGTATGCCGCGCTATCGCTCGTGCCCATCACGGTGACTTAGTAGTGAAGCCTCGTCAAACTGGTGGAAGCAACTTCGTATTGACCCTCCCCTTGACCACATCGCCTACCAATCAGCTTATTTCAGACTCCAGGGAGGAAACCAAGTGATACGCGTTTTAGTGGTAGAAGACGACAAAGAAATTCGCGCGCTTGTCAAAAGCAGTCTCGAAGTTGAAGGCTTCGAGGTCCTTACGGCGGTCTCGATCGCAGAAGCCCGACGCATACTGAATCACGCCAAGCCCGAATTAATCATTCTTGACCTCGGCCTACCTGACGGGGATGGCGCGGAACTCGTACATTTGGTTCGCAAAGAACAAAACCTGCCCATCATTATTATCTCGGCACGCGATCAAGAAGCCCAAAAGATTCGTCTGTTAGACGCTGGTGCAGACGACTATTTGAGTAAACCGTTTGGTGTGCAAGAACTGTTGGCGCAGATTCGAGTCTCCCTCCGTCATCGAGGTACGATTGTCGATGTGGCGCATACGCATTTAGAAATTGATCAACTAAAGATTGACCTGAGCGCCCACCGTGTCACGCTCAAAGGCCAGGAACTTCACCTTACGCCGACTGAATACAATTTGTTGGCGCGTTTGGTAAGGAGCGCAGGTAAAGTTGTCACTCATCGCCAATTATTAGTCGACGTTTGGGGCGAAGAGTTTGTCGACCATACGCATTACTTACGCCTTTATATGGGCCAACTTCGCGCCAAGATCGAAGATCAACCTGCCGAACCTCGTTATCTGCTAACCGAAACCGGTGTCGGCTATCGCCTTGTGACTGAATAGTTTCAACGACAAAGTGTCGTCTGTAGACCTTCCATATGCTTTCCTAACACCCCCTTGTTTATAGTTTGTGCTCGTTGACTTTTACTGAAAAGATTATGAGTACAGATTCACAACGCGAAAGCGTCGCCGCCCTAACTTTGGGCGCACTTGGTGTCGTCTATGGCGATATTGGCACTAGTCCTTTGTACACGATGAAGGAGATTTTTAGCCCTGCAACTGGTGTGCCGCTCGATAGCACTCACTTAATTGGGGCAGTCTCTGTGATTTTCTGGGGCTTGATGATGGTCGTCACCCTCAAATATGTGATGCTCATCTTGCGCGCCGATAACCGCGGTGAGGGTGGCATCATGGCTTTAACCGCTCTTGCTGCGAAAGCGGCTGGCACCACCCATGGTAAGCGCATCGCTTTATTGCTGACGGGCGTCTTAGGCGCAGCCTTATTTTATGGTGATAGCGTCATTACTCCTGCAATGTCAGTACTGAGCGCAGTCGAGGGACTCGAAGTGATCTCCCCGAACTTAAAGCCTTATATTCTGCCCATTTCTATCGGCATCCTCATCGCATTGTTCGCGGTACAAAAACATGGCACTTCCGTCGTTGGCAAAATGTTCGGGCCTATCATCGTGGTTTGGTTTAGCGTCTTGGGGCTTACAGGCGTCATTGAGATAGCCAAGCAACCGGCGATTCTAGCGGCGTTAAACCCACTCAATGCGATTACCTTCTTACATGCTCAAGGTGCTCATGTATTCATCGTCATCGGTGCTATTGTGTTGGCATTCACAGGCGCAGAGGCTCTATATGCCGATATGGGGCATTTCGGCAAAAAACCGATTCGTCTTGCATGGACTGGTATGGTCTTGCCCGCCTTAGCCTTAAACTACATGGGACAAGGTGCTTTACTCATGCGCGATGCTTCCGCGCTCGACAATCCTTTCTTCCATTTATTTCCAACTGAATTCATGGTGCCAGCGGTCGTTTTAGCGACGGTGGCGACGATTATCGCTTCGCAGGCGGTTATTTCTGGCGCGTATTCGATGACGAAGCAAGCGATGCAATTAGGTCTGCTGCCGCGTATGCAAGTGCACTTCACTTCCGTCAAAGAAGTCGGTCAAATTTATATTCCCAGTGTGAATTGGATGTTGCTTGTCGGCGTCTTGTTGGCGGTGCTAGGTTTTGGTAGCTCATCAGCGATGGCTGGCGCCTATGGTATTGCCGTCACGGTGACGATGCTTATCACTACACTACTCACCTTTTTCGTCGTGCGCCATGCTTGGAAATATCCACTACCACTGGCCATCGGTGCCACCAGCATATTCTTGGCGTTGGACGCGCTTCTGGTAGTGTCGTGCTCCTTCAAGGTCTTGGAAGGTGGCTGGTTTCCACTCGTGCTCGGCGCAACTATCTTTATCATCATGGCGACTTGGCGTCGTGGACGCGAGCTCTTGATCAATCATATTCGTCAAGATGACCCTGAGCTATTACCGTTTATCACTGCACTATCAGGCGACAGTATGCATCGTGCTGCACGCACTGCGGTCTATGCGGTAGCCAATCCAGATACGGTGCCACAAGCCCTAATGCACAATCTCAAGCACAACCAAGTTCTTCATGAGCGCAATGTGATCTTGACTGTGGTGTTTCATGACGTACCGTGGATTCCGTTTGAAGAACGCCTGCAAGTGACGCCACTCGTCCCTGGTTTCTGGCGCGTGACGATCAACTACGGATTCAAGAATACGCCCGACATTCCGAAAGCACTCGGTATCTGCCACACCCAAGGCTTAGATATCAATTTATTTGAAACATCGTATTTCTTGAGCCGAGAAATTGTGGTGCCGACAAAGGGAACTGGGATGGCGCATTGGCGTGAATTGTTATTCGCCTTGATGTCGCGCAATTCACGTAGCGTGGCAGATTTCTTCCACCTACCGAATAACTGCGTAATCGAACTCGGTACCCGGGTTCAAATTTAAGATGGCAAATGGGGTGGCATATTGGAGTAAGGTCTTTGCTACCCCAATTTAGTAATGGCTAATTTCAAGGCTTCAAAACAACGCACATCGATAGCGGTGTGCAAATTCTCTGCCATCATTTCTAGTGTCTTCGGAATCGGAATCGCCCCGCGATAGGGGCGTTCAGCCGTAATCGCATCAAAGATATCTGCGGTGGTAATGATGCGTGTTTCCAGTGAAATCTCATCCCCCTTTAAACCGCGTGGATAGCCAGTACCATCCAATTTTTCATGATGTGCGGCAGCGACTTTGGCTAATTCTGAAAATGCATTGACGCGCGACAAAATCGTTTCGGTATAGGCGGCGTGCATCTTCACTTCTTCCCATTCCGAAATATCAAGTTTGCCGGCTTTATCGAGCACACTATTACTCACGCCTAGCTTACCTACGTCATGCAACAAAGCGCCTCGCTTGAGCCAACGTCTACGCTCCATCGGCAAATCTAATGCTTCGGCAATCATGTCGGTATAGAGAGCGACTCGTTCACTATGACCGCTCGTATAAGGGCTCTTGGAATCGACTACTTGCCCGAAGGCGGCAGCAATATCGTCGAGATAATCATCATCGAGTGGCACCACATGGCCGCTGGGCTCTAAGTTGAGAACTTCTTGCGTGACTTCCTCTGACGCCAAGATACGCCAAAACTCATGTTTTTGCGCCACTCGCTCAAACGCCTCAACCAAAACAGGATCAAACCATTGTTGTGAACGCGACCGAATTTCTTCGATTGCCGCACCGGGTCCATCGGCCGTATGAAAAACGTCGATCACTTGCGACAACAAGGCAATGCGGGAAAATACAGGAATCGCATCACCGCGCAAACCATCGGGGCGACCTTGGCCATTGAAGTGTTCGTCAAGATGATAAATGCCACGTGCCACTTCTTCATCAAAACGCAGCAGCCGCGCAATTTCAGCACCGCGCTGACAGCGGGTTGCGATCAACTCTTGGGCAATATTGCGACCATCACGCAAGATGGTCAGTACGCTACGAAAGCGTTCCGCCAAACCTGCTTTCAAGCCAGTATGTTTCAACACGAAATGGAGGACCTGCGGCAAACTATCACCGACCGTTTTAAAGTCGCGTTTGAAGTGCAAGTCGTCTGTTAGATAGAGTTCGCAAATACGCGCGGCATTGCTACTACAACCAAGATCTTTTAACAGCAAGGTGTAGTACAAATCCCATAGCTGATTTTCAGGAAGTTGTAACTCGCGACCGATATGCATCCCTATCCAGCAACAACGAATACAGTGTCCTGCTGGCTGCCCTTCGGTGATATCTAAAGCATGACTCAAAGCGCTAATCAATTCAGACAAGCGTAAGCCATTGCTGTGTGCTTCTACACGAAATGAAGATAAAGGCATATCACGTTCTCCTGCTTGGACGCCTTGGCATTCAAATGCAAGCCAAAATCAGCTTACTAGCATACACGAGGCGCAAAAAAATTGCCGGTAAGAATCAAGTTCATACCGGCATCTTTTTAGGTCAGCAGTGACTATACAACAGTAAAACGCGATTCCTATTTACCCACTGCAAACACAATCGCATTATTGATTGCGTAGACCTGTCCGTCTGGCCCCACGGCGGTTGGTGTATAGGATTCACCTAAACCACTGGTCAAACGGATCTTTTCACTCAATTTATTCGACGTCAAATCCCAACGGTAGAGAATACCGTCTTCACTATTGACGATGACCGATTTGGTAAAAGGATCAACAGCGGCCGTATTCACACACCACTCGACCACACCACCTGGATAGCTAGGATCTGGCGTCGGGCCCAAGATCGTTAACACCTCTGCCATCGTGTTGATGGGTGTGATTGAATCAATTTGACTTCCATTTGGATCCAAGATTGCAATTTTATTCTTTGCATCCCCAGTACCCGCACGTGCGTAATTATTGTATTTAACCATTAACAAGTAAGATGAGCTCCCCTTATAGCTTGGCACCATCGATGCAGGAACGATGGAAGGCGTATCATCCCAACCGAATGAACCAGGCATCTTTGTCACGCTTAAGTCGCTATTAAAATGCAACAACCAGCCACGCGCATTATGGGTACCATAGGTTCTTTCGAGAACACCGATATAAACATCGCCATCGGGTCCAACCAAGGGGGATGCTGTGCTGTCATCGGAGATATTCGCGGCACCTTTTTCGTAAGGATCGAGTAACTGCACCTTACTCTTCAAAGTTAAAGTTGCACTATCTAATGCAAGCATATAACCCGTTTGACGTACGCCAGCAGCAAAATCATTATTGACAACTGCATACAATGTTTTGCCATCGTTTGAGACGGCTACAGAACTGTTAGTTGCCATTTTGGCGACGGTGCTTAGGCCGCTCACTTCTTTCACACCTACCCACGAGGCTTTGCCATCAGCGCCGATACGAGCGATGCCGCTGGTCAAACCCGCGGGATTTCCTGCACTCGCGACATAACCAAAATAAATATTATTGAATGCGTCGCTAGTGATCGGCGTGTTGATCACAACCGAACTATCCAATGCCGCTTTATTTGCCGCGTACACAGCATCGCCATAAAACACCTGTGTCTTGGTGCTACCGGTAGCCGCATCCGCGTCTTCTCGATAATAAACTTTACCTCCTGCACCAGGTGCATAGACGCGGTTGGAAGGCGTTAGTGTGACGTTATAAGTTGGCGTCCAACGATGTGCAGGCATGACATAGTCACTATTCTCCGACCAAATCAATGCACCATTTCCACCTGCACGAGCCTCAAATCGATATACCAAATCAGCCGCAGTTTTGACCGGAAGGATGACGGTATTTTTAGCCGTAATCACTGGTGAGCCATAATGCACCAAGAGATAGCCCTGCTGGGTATATTGCGGAGCTAAATCGACAGGTGTTTGCCAATTGATTTTTGTGAAGCTTTGCGTGGCAACGCCAGACAGCGCATCATGCTGCGCGTTTCTTCCATAACTCAACCATGGCGGCCCCACCACCGCGCCGGTTCCAGTGTTACCGGTTCCAGTATTTCCTGTATTGGTATTTCCAGTGTTGAGTGCAGCACTTCCGTTAGTGCCACCGCAGGCAGCGACGATCGCTGCTATGCTAAGGGATAGGGCAATCGCAGCCACAATGCGATGATTTGCCTTACCGCTCATTTTCTTGGTCAAGAATTGATTCTTCATTTTTCTAAACTTCCTCGTAGACGGCTAAGCCAGAGAATGTATGGTGCCGATCAGCACCGTTTCTTCATCTAGTGTTTCTTTTTTTGAAAGCGTTATAAGATTGAACTAAGTCCTTCAAAAACTCAAGTAAGATACACCGCCATTGCGGCATTTCGTCCCACATCTGAGGTTTGAACTGCTTTTCTGCCACGACTTGTACTTTTAGTTACTCACAATCACCTACAATGGCAAGAATCTTCCTCTTGCTGCTTTGTCTATGCTGATTCGGTTCATTTACCCAACTTTCTTAACTTTGCTTTTTGCAATGTTTCTGTCTGCATGTGAAAAACACACGACAAACCCTGTCGCAAGCAGCACAAACGAAGCAAAAGAAGTTCATATCCTCGAATTGGACAGCAGCAAAATCGTAATCGAAGGCGGTCAGTCTACATCGATCAAATGGCGCACCGAGGGGGCACAATACGTAAAGATAGATGGCATTGACGAGGTTTTACCAACAAATGGTGAAATCCAGGTCAAACCAGACATGAGCCGAATGTACACCCTGACGGCTTACTCCGAAAACGGAAAACAAAGTAGCGCAAGTCTTACCGTCGATGTCATTCAGCAATCCAAAACGAAACAAAGTTACCCTATTCTTTTCGTCACTCAGACTCCAATATCGCTCGATCAAAATGGTCGACTGTCAGCCTTCGCCAATCACCAGACCGCGCCGGACAAAGTACCTCGCGGTGGCGATCTGATGCTGATTTATCCAAATGGCCGTCTACGCAATTTGACTGCCGAGGCAGGCTACGGGAATCTTGGGCTGCAAGCAGAAAAAGCGATCGCTGTACGTGAACCGTCGGTTCATCCTAGCGGCAAAAAAGCCGTCTTCAGTATGTTGATCGGGGCGCCAACACAAGGAGAAACTCGCCCTAAAATACTGCAGGCAGCAAGATGGCAAATCTATGAGATCAGCGATTTCTTGAATGAGGATGGCAAGTCTGCGCATAAGAAGAAACCGCAGATTCGCAAAATTGACGGCCAAGATGCGCTCTATAACAATCTGTCGCCGATTTATGCCAGCGACGGCAGCATCATTTTCACCTCCGATCGCCCTTTGAATGGTGCACCACATCTCTACCCACAACTAGACGAATACGAAGCAACACCGAGTGTGACCGGCATATGGAAACTCCATCCCGACAAACGTCTACAGTTGCTGAATCACACCCCGAGTGGTGCTTTCAACCCGATGATTGATAGCTTTGGGCGTTTGTTATTTACGCGTTGGGATCATTTACAACAAGACCAATTGGCAACCCGAGATCGCGATGCCGTCAACAATGGCGTCGCCCTGCCCTTTAAATCTTTCAACTACGGTGATGAGAGTGCAAACGCAAAAATACTTCAACACCGCGATGAATTTTTCCCCGAATCTCGGGTAGGACAAACCAGTGTGTATGGAAGAGTCAGCGCCTTTCGCAGCAATTTTTTTACCTTATGGCAGATGAACCAAGACGGCAGTAGTGAAGAAACCTTAAACCATATTGGTCTGCATGAATTCGTGTTCGGCTATCTGACGCCTAGCTTCATGGACGACCCAGCGCTCAGCAATCAAACCTTGGATCAACTGCATCAAAACCGGCTCAGCGTACGCCGCGAAGGCGGTCTTTTCCATTTACGGGAAGATCCTTTACAAGCTGGCACTTATTACGCCATCAATGCCCGCGAATCGGGTTCATTTACCACCGATACCATTGTGCGTTTGCAAGCGCATCCCGGCGTCAACCCCGAACACATGCAAGTAAGCGCAGTCACTTCGCCCACCACAACCGATAACTTGCCCGAAGGTCGTTACCGCAATCCTTTACCTTTATCTGATGGTCGGCTATTGGCCAGCCACACCTCGACACGCCTGCCGCCAGAGATCGAACAAAGCTTGCCTGATTTGCGCCTACGCTATTTGAGCTTCGACCAGAAAAAATCCTACTACGTGCCGCTGCAAACCTTAAGCAAAGGTATACGTAAAAAACTGCAGTGGTGGGATGGCAAACGCATGCAACAATTTGATGGCAATTTGTGGGAACTCGATGCAGTTGAAGTCAGGCCACAGGAACTGCCGCAGCGAGCAAGCACGCCGCTCGAGTCACCCGAGCGCGCCGTTTTGGCTGAAGAAAATATCAACGAAGCGCAACTTCGTCGGTGGCTAAGAGACCGCAATTTGGCCTTGATCATTACTCGCGATCAAACCAGCCGTGATCGCGCTGATCTGCAGCAACCGTATAACTTACGTGTCGTTGGTGGCAAACAGACCCTATCCGCCACACAGCCCAAGGCTAAAACCTACGATATCGCTCACTTCCAGATTGTACAAGCTGAGCAAATTCGCGCCTATGTCGATCGCCCTGGTCGACGCTACCTCGCACAACCGATCAAGAATTTTGCGCCAGAAAACATCGCGCCAAAAAGCGAGCTGCCCGCGCTACAGAGTAGCGTCAAAATTGCAAAAGATGGCTCAAGCGCCGCTTTCGTCCCCGCCCAGCGAGCACTGAGCTGGCAAACCACCGACATCAATGGCAACCCCGTCGTTCGTGAAAGAAACTGGGTGAGCTTCCAAGCAGGCGAAATTCGCACATGCGCAGCTTGCCATGGAGTCAACAGCCAAAATCAAGCTGGTTTTGCCGCACCCTTGAATAAACCTGAAGCTTTGCGGGAATTACTCACACAATGGAAGAAAAGCTTTAAAACACAGTAAAAGCCAGTAACTTCTGGCATATTCAAGGAAAACAAGCTCCAGAGCCCCCGCATCATTTAGCGCTATGCACAGTGCATGCGAAACAAGCATCTTTTGCAGCGCAAAAACGGCCAATTTCAGAGTGAAAAGCCTTTATAATCAAAGGTTTTTGCCTTTAGCGTTTTCCGCACTTCGAATAGCTTCGAACTTGGCAGGCATAATGGCCCGCAAATGCATGGCAAAAACAGCAAGACTAACAACAGAAAATGGTGTCCACGTTGATTCATAGGATTGATGCACCAGATCAATTGTTGACGTTGAATTTTATAAAGAACAACACGGTATGAAGGTTTTTCGCGGTCTACCCAATGCTGCCTCACGTGCGCCCTGTGCGCTGGCGATAGGCAATTTTGATGGCGTACATTTAGGACACCAAGCTTTGCTGTCTGAGTTGCGCACGGCTGCCACTCGCCTTGGCATCGACGCTGCCGTCATGAGCTTTGAGCCACATCCACGTGCTTTCTTCGCGCAACTGATGGGCGACCTGTCAAGAGCCCCGAGCCGCATCGCCAACCTGCGCGACAATTTATCGGCGCTCGATCGTGCTGGGGTTGACCGTGTCATCGTCGAGCATTTCAATGCGCAATTTGCTGCCTTAAGCCCCGATGATTTCATCAAACAAATTTTGGTCGATGGCATGCACGTGAAGTGGGTGATGGTCGGCGACGACTTCCGCTTTGGCGCCAAACGTGCGGGCGACATCTACACCCTGATCGAAGCAGGCAAGCGTTACGGCTTTGAAGTGCAAGCGATGGAAACAGTCGCCAAGCAAGGTGTACGCGTATCCTCATCGGCAGTGCGTGCCGCATTAGACGCTGGTGATTTCGCACATGTTGAAGAATTGCTCGGTCGTCCGTATCAAATTTCTGGTCATGTGATTCATGGTCAAAAGCTCGGTCGCACCTTGGGCTTCCCAACCTTGAACTTACGCATCGCGCATCACAAACCTGCTGTGACGGGAATCTTTGTGGTGCAAGTACATGGCTTGAGTGAACAGCCCTTACCTGCCGTCGCCAGCATGGGTGTACGTCCGACGGTTGACGATAGCGGCCGCGTCTTACTCGAAACGCATGTGCTCGACCACAAGGTCGACGCCTACGGCAAGATCATTCACGTCGAGTTTTTAAAGAAGCTGCGCGACGAAGAAAAGTATGTCGATTTACCGACCTTAACCGCAGCGATCAACCGCGATGCCGATCAAGCGCGACAATACTTTCAAAGGCGGGTCGGATCGGCCACAGATCGAATTTGAAGAACGCTCGGCAGGTTCATACAAAGATTGAGGATGAAGAACAAAAAGACTTAAACACCAAAGACGGGCTATCCAACGCAGACAGTGTCAGATCCGTCATTCCCGCGCAGGCGGGAATCCAGTGGCGTATAGCCAAGACGGTCAGAGGCTAGCAAAAAGACGCTGGATTCCTGCCTTCGCAGGAATGACAAACACCCGGTGCGTAATTTACGTCTATCTCGCAAGAGGTCTAAACTTTATCCAAAGAATTCCAAAATTTAATCCAACAAAGAAATTTAGCGAAGAAAACTATGTCTAACGATAAGCAAGCAAAAAAAGAATCCGCAAAACCTGCAAAAGATCAAGCAAATAAGTACCCAGTCAACATGACGGAAACCCCATTCCCTATGCGCGGCGACCTCGCTAAGCGCGAACCACAATGGGTGAAGAGCTGGCAAGAAAAGAAAATTTACGAACGCGTGCGCAAAGCATCTAAAGGCCGTCCAAAATTCATCTTGCACGATGGTCCTCCATATGCCAACGGTGACATCCACATCGGTCATGCGGTCAATAAAATCTTGAAAGACATGATCATCAAGGCGCGCACCTTGGGCGGCTTTGATGCGCCTTACGTGCCAGGTTGGGATTGCCACGGCATGCCGATCGAAATCCAAATCGAAAAACTCTACGGCAAGAATTTGCCCGTTGCCGAAGTACAAGCCAAAGCGCGTGCCTATGCAGAAGAACAAATCGAACGTCAAAAAGCTGACTTCATTCGTTTGGGGGTATTGGGCGAATGGGATAATCCGTATAAGACCATGGCTTTCGGTAACGAAGCCGATGAGATCCGTGCACTCGGTCAGTTGTTCGACAAAGGTTATGTCTACCGTGGCTTGAAACCCGTCAACTGGTGTTTTGATTGCGGCTCCGCTTTGGCAGAAGCCGAAGTCGAATACGAAAACAAACGCGATCCATCGATCGATGTAGGTTTCCCATTTGTAGGCGGTGAAGA
>CANHZI010000030.1 GCA_947464955.1 Oxalobacteraceae bacterium | reverse complement strand
GGATCATGTCCCAGAAACGACCAGCGTTCGGGAAAGTTGGAATACCTTCAAATACGATTTCTGTAGTTCCCATGGCTAACGGACCATAAGTGATGTAGGTGTGCCCAGTGACCCAACCGATATCGGCCGTGCACCAGAATACATCGCTAGACTTGATATCAAATGTCCATTTCATTGTCAGCATCGCCCACAGCAAATAACCGCCTGAAGAATGCTGCACGCCTTTCGGTTTACCAGTCGAACCAGAGGTGTACAAAATGAAGAGAGGATGATCCGCGTTAACCCATTCTGGCTCGCATTCAGTGGCTTGATTGGCGACCAAATCGTGCATCCACAAATCACGTTCTGCATTAAATGGCGCGTTGCCACCTGTGCGTTTATACACGATGACTTTTGACACTTTTTCGCAATCACCTAAGCCCAAGGCTTCATCCACAATCGCTTTCAATGGCAATTGCTTACCACCGCGAACTTGTTCATCGGCGGTAATGACAATCGTGGCACCAACGTCGACGATACGTTCTTGCAAAGATTTCGCAGAAAAGCCACCGAATACCACGGAATGCGTCGCACCAATACGCGCACAAGCTTGCATTGCCACCACACCTTCGACCGACATCGGCATGTAAATGACGACTCGATCACCTTTTTTCACCCCTAAGGAACGCAAACCATTGGCGAATTGACACACCTTCGCGTGCAACTCTTTGTAACTGACATTAGAAACATCGCCACCATCGGCTTCAAAAATGATCGCGGTTTTATCACCCAAACCTTTTTGAATATTGACGTCGAGGCAGTTATAGGAAACATTGAGGAGGCCGTCATCGAACCATTTGTACAATGGCGCTTGAGACTCGTCGAGAACAGTCGTAAATGGCTTATGCCAATGGAGGTTTTCACGCGCTAGCTTGGCCCAAAAACCTTCATAATCGGCCGCAGCTTCTGCACATAGCGCCTTGTATGCGTCCATGCCAGAAATGGCAGCGTTGGCCGCAAAGGCGGCCGGCGGAGGGAATACACGTGATTCAGTTTTGACTTCTTGATCCGACATAGTTGTCTCCATGCTGTTGTGAATATCAAAAAGCCTCGTCACCTCACAAACGTCGCCAAAGACAATAGCCATGACGAATATTTGCCGAATCGACTTCAAAGCTTTTTGATATTCACCGCTTCTTGTTTTTTGACATTGATTCTAAGGCTAGACGCCTAAAAAAGCTATTTTTAAATCACTGGTATTACTACGTAGTCAGACCAGTTTTGTTTGATCTATCGCAAGCATTTACTAATTAGCTTAAGGCGCAGACATCTAAAGCACATCGGTGTAAAATGTTGCTGCAATTTATGTAGCAAAAATCATATGTTGAGATAGCATTTCTGTTGGATTTTTCAGAGCCCTGCGATGCCGTCTCAAAATGACTATCAATCGAATTCAATCTAGAGGTTAAACACTCATGTCGGAAACAAAAACTCCACGCCCACTCTCGCCCTTATCAACTTTGATTTTCGCCAGCCGCTGGATACAACTTCCTCTCTATCTCGGTTTGATTTTGGCGCAGTGCGTTTATGTCTATCATTTTTGGGTTGAACTGGTTGGCTTGATTAGTGCGGCCATGGGTAACCAGCATGCGCTTGAACATCTACTGAAAGCTGTCTCCGTCACCGGCGAAGCTGCCAAAGGCGTAACCTCACTCAACGAAACCACCATCATGTTAGTGGTATTGGGCTTAATCGACGTGGTGATGATTTCTAACCTGTTAATTATGGTCATTGTCGGCGGCTATGAAACCTTCGTCTCCCGTCTTGGTTTGGAGAATCACCCTGATCAACCTGAATGGCTGTCTCACGTGAATGCCACAGTACTCAAAGTCAAACTGGCGATGGCGATCATCGGCATTTCTTCAATCCACCTGTTGAAGACTTTTATTAACGCAAAAGCCTACGGTGAAAAAGAACTCATCGCTCAAACCGTCATCCACGTCGTGTTCTTGTTATCCGCACTGGCTATCGCTTACTGCGACCAGTTGATGACTAAAGCACAGCACAACACGCACAAACATTAATCCCATTTTCTATTCCAAGAGAGCCTCATCATGACCGTTATTAAGCAAGATGATCTGATCGAATCAGTCGCCGCTGCCCTGCAGTACATCAGCTACTACCACCCTGCGGATTACATTTCTCATTTAGCGCGCGCTTACGAAATCGAACAAAGTCCAGCCGCAAAAGATGCGATCGCACAAATTCTGACGAACTCCCGCATGTGCGCCGAAGGTAAGCGTCCGATTTGCCAAGACACTGGTATCGTCAACGTGTTTTTAAAAATTGGTATGGGTGTGCGTTTCGAAGGTTTTACGGGCTCTATCATCGATGCGGTGAACGAAGGTGTGCGCCGCGGCTATGCATACTCTGAAAACGTCTTGCGTGCCTCTATTGTGGCTGATCCACAATTTGAACGTAAAAACACCAAAGATAATACCCCTGCGGTAGTCCACATGGAACTCGTCCCGGGCAATACCGTTGACGTGCAATTAGCAGCAAAAGGTGGCGGCTCGGAAAACAAAACGAAGTTCGTGATGTTGAACCCATCTGATTCCTTAGTGGATTGGGTGATGAAGACGGTTCCAACGATGGGTGCAGGTTGGTGCCCACCAGGCATGCTCGGTATTGGTATCGGTGGTACAGCGGAAAAAGCAATGTTGATGGCGAAAGAATCCTTGATGGAAGACATCGACATGCACGAGTTGAAATTACGTGGACCTCAAAACAAAACGGAAGAGCTGCGTATTGAATTGTGCGACAAGATCAATGCACTCGGCATTGGCGCACAAGGCCTTGGTGGTTTGACGACAGTGCTCGACGTTAAGATCAACATGTATCCAACACATGCTGCCTCTAAACCAGTGGCGATGATTCCAAACTGTGCAGCGACTCGCCATGGGCACTTTGTACTTGATGGTTCTGGCCCTGCTTACATGGAACCACCATCACTATCCAACTGGCCAGACGTACACTGGGTTGCCGACACTGAAAAATCCAAACGCATCGACTTGAATACCTTGACCAAAGAAGAAGTCGCCTCTTGGAAACCAGGCCAAACTTTACTCTTGAACGGCAAGATGCTCACGGGCCGCGATGCTGCACACAAACGTATTCAAGACATGTTGGCGAAAGGCGAAACTTTACCAGTCGATTTCACCAATCGCGTGATTTACTACGTTGGCCCAGTCGACCCAGTACGCGACGAAGCTGTTGGCCCTGCAGGCCCAACGACGGCAACGCGTATGGATAAATTCACCGACATGATGCTCGAAAAAACCGGTCTCATTTCTATGATTGGTAAAGCGGAACGAGGCCCAGTCGCGATCGAATCCATCAAAAAACACAAATCTGCTTATTTAATGGCAGTCGGTGGTGCGGCTTATTTGGTTTCAAAGGCAATTAAACATGCGAAAGTCGTTGGTTTCGCTGATCTCGGCATGGAAGCGATCTACGAGTTTGACGTTGTCGATATGCCAGTCACAGTCGCTGTCGACGCAAACGGCACGTCTGTCCATAATACGGGTCCGAAAGAATGGCAAGCAAAGATTGGTATCATTCCCGTTGCTTGAGAATCTCTCCATGACTCAGGTTCAACAAGAACCAACTGAATCAGTTCAACACGCCAACAGCCAAGCGCCTGTTGGCGTATTTGATTCAGGTATCGGTGGCCTATCGGTCGTTCAACATCTACGCCAAGAATTACCAAACGAAGAATTCCTTTACCTTGCCGACTCCGCCTATGCACCGTATGGCGAACGTTCCAATGAAGAACTCATCTCTCGCAGTGTCAAGATTACTGAGTTTTTCTTAAGTAGAGGAATCAAAGCTCTGGTCATTGCGTGTAACACGGCAACCGCCGCAGCGGTGGCAGAGTTGCGTCAACGTTACCCGCAATTAATCATTATCGGCATGGAGCCTGGCATCAAACCAGCTGCCGCACGTAGCGAAAGTAAAGTGGTAGGGGTGTTGGCGACGCGCAGTACTTTGCAGAGTGAGAAATTTCAAAAACTCAGTTCTCAACTTGCGGAAGAAACGCAGACAACTTTTATTCCCCAAGCCTGCGTGGGGCTTGTGAATCAGATCGAACAAGGCGACTTGAATTCGCCTGCAATTTTGGAGCTGGTGCGTCAATATGTGACGCCGTTATTAGAGAAAAATGTCGACACTCTAGTCTTAGGCTGTACTCACTACCCTTTCGTGGCACCGCAAATTCGTGCGGTGATAGCGGAGCAATTACCAAACGCTGAGAAGACGATTTATTTGATCGACACCGGTGAAGCCGTCGCCCGTCGTCTACGCTCTTTATTAGAACGTGAAGGTCTCTTGAATCTTGAACCGTCAAAACAAACGCAACATTTAGAGGCTTGGACCACGGGTCAAAGTCTCACCTTGAAACGCGCTCTCGGTTTTATCAACGAATCAGACAGTTTAGCCAGCGAGCTATCCATTTAAACTGAGGACGACGATGCTAAAATGGCTCAAATCGGTGATAACACCAAGCGTCGAGACCAAGCCTCCGCTGGCGAACACTGCAACAGTTTCTGATGAAGCAAAAACGAGTTCTGTACAATGGCGTCAACGCGGCAATCAGTTCCTCGACCAAAATAATCTAGCTGAAGCCCTTAATTGCTACCGTAAGAGCCTGAGCTTCAACAAAGATGATGTCGCCAGCCTCGTCAACCTAGGTTTCATCCTCACCCAAACAGGCGGCAACGAAGAAGCACATAATTTATTTTCTCGTGCCATCGAATTAGACCCAAGTAATGTCGACGCGTGGTTTAGTCTTGGAAATTTACACAAACAAAGAAAAGCCTATCGCGAAGCAATCGACTGCTACCAAAAAGCACTCAATTTACAAGCAGATTTCGATTTCTGTCGCAAAGAACTATGTGACACCTTCTTGAAAGCCGGCATGCCTGCCCTTGCCATCACTTGCTTCATCGCACGCCCATTCTTCGTTGTGAATAGTTTTGAATTTCACGCCTATAAAGCACACTTGCATTTACAGGCAGATCAAGAAGATAGCGCACTGACAGAATTTCAAGCTGCTGCAAAAATACAAGCGTCCAATCCGAATATTCAACTACAACTTGCCTGTCTGTTTTTAAGAAAAAAGAACTTTAATCAAGCACAACACTTGCTGCAGCAAATTCTCGAGGTAGATCCAAAACATAGTGAGGCTTTAAGTTTTCTTGCCGCCTCCTATCAACTTCAAGGACAAACTGCGAAGGCGGTTACATCGTATCGACTAGCGATCGAATTAGACCCGAAAAATTTGACCGCACATCAGAATTTACTCTATGCGTTGAGCTACGATGCACAATGTACGCCTACTGCTTATCTCGAAGAAGCAAAAGCTTTCGCTGCAAAACTTCGCAATGGAGTCACTCCAGCTGCACGATCGCTTTCCCAGAAAAACGAATCATCTCCGCTCCGACTAGGTTTTGTGTCTGGTGACTTACGTGGACATCCGGTCGGTCTTTTTATTGAGTCAGTGCTTGCTGAAATTCCGCGAACTGATTTTCAATGTATCGCTTACGCAAACTATCCTGTCGAAGACGCAATTAGCCAACGCTTAAAGAAACTGTTTTGCGAATGGAATGTAGTGAGCAGTGTCGATGATGATGAACTGAGTGAGAAAATTCAGTCGGATCGTATCGACATGTTGATTGATCTTGCAGGCCACACTGAGCGCAATCGGTTAGCGGTGTTTTGTCGAAAACCAGCGCCAGTTCAAGTTGCATGGTTAGGCTACTGGGCAAGTACCGGTTTATCTGAGATCGACTATATTTTGGTCGACGATAATGCAGTCGAAGAACAAGACGCCGCATACTTTTCGGAAAAACCGTATCGTCTGCCAGGGTCGCGTTTGTGCATGAGCATTCCGCAAACAACCCGTCCCTTAACACCAACTCCGCCCCCTGCATTGCAGAACGGACATATCACTTTTGGCTCTTTCCAAGTGCTGAGCAAAATTAATGACTCAAGCTTAGCGCTTTGGGCTCAGGTTATGCTGGCGGTTCCACGTGCGCGCCTACGATTACAAAATGCTGCATTCGATCATGAAGAGGCACGTGTAGATTTCCTAGCTCGCTTAAGCAAATTAGGGTTCGATACCGAGCGCATTGCATTACATGGCAGCATGTCTTACACCGATTACCTCGCAGCACATGCCGAGGTGGATATCATCCTCGACACCCATCCCTTCCCCGGCGGCACCACGACCGCCGAAGCGATCTGGATGGGAGTCCCGACACTTAGCCTTCACGGTCGAGATTTACTGAGCCGCCAAGGCGAAAGCATGCTGATCTGTGCTGGACTTAAGGATTGGATCGCGAAGGATAAAGAAGACTTCGTCAATCTCGCCGTAAGCAAAGCAAGCGATCTCAACGGGCTAAACCAGACTCGACAAGAAATACGCCAAACAGCACTGTTATCCCCGCTCTTCAATGCCCCAGTTTTCGCCAAGAATCTGACCACTGCACTCAGAGAAATTTGGCAAGAAAAAATCAAGCCATAAAAAAATCGGCTCAACATTTGGCGTTAGCCATTGTTGAGCCGATCTTCTTGGATCAAGCGATTAATTTAAACAACTATCTTCAGCAAATAACTTATGCGATTAAGTTCAGCGATTAAGTTCAGCGATTGAGTTTAGCAATTAATCTAAAAAACAATTCGATGGACACTGAGCTGCCTCGACGACAGCTCAGCAAGTCAAATTAGGCTAATACAGCCGCAATCGCGTTTGCTGTTGCTTCGACGTTACGTGTATTCAAACCTGCCACACACATACGACCAGAACGAACCAAGTAAACACCGAATTCTTCTTTCAAGCGATCGCATTGTTCTGCTGTCAAACCTGTGTAAGAGAACATACCGCGTTGTGTCAGGAAGTAACTAAAATCACGACCTGGCACTTTGGCTGCCAACACGTCATGCAAAGAACGACGCATTGTTTGAATACGATCACGCATAGCGACAACTTCAGCTTCCCACATTGGGCGCAAAGCTGGATCAGTCAACACCGTAGCAACGATTTGACCACCGTGCATTGGAGGATTGGAATAGTTACGGCGAATACCCGCTTTCAATTGACCTAATACGTTCACTGCTTGTGCTGCATCTGGGCAAACCACACTTAACGCACCACAACGCTCGCCGTACAAGCTCATACTCTTAGAGAAGGAGTTCGCAACGAAAGCACTCAAGCCTGAATCAGCGATCAGGCGAATTGCGTAAGCGTCTTCGTCGATGCCGTCACCGTAACCTTGGTAAGCCAAGTCGAGGAAAGGAATCAAATTGCGCTCTTTCAACACTGGCACCAATTGTTGCCATTGTTCTTTTGTCAGATCAACGCCCGTTGGGTTGTGGCAGCAAGCGTGCAACAAGACCACACTCTTCTCTTCAGCCTGCTTCAAGCTCGCCAACATTTCTTCGAAACGCAAGCCACCGGTTGCAGAGTTATAGTATGGATAGGTTTTAACAGCTAGGCCAGAACCTTCAAAAACAGCGCGATGGTTATCCCAGGTTGGATCACTGATCAACATCGTTGTATGTGGGAAGTAGCGCTTGATGAAATCTGCACCGACTTTCAAGCCACCACTAGAACCTACTGTTTGCAAAGTCACGACACGCCCCGCTTTTACCGCCGCGTGTTCTGCGCCAAACAAGAGATGCTGAACCGCGGTACGGAAATTTGCCGCGCCTTCCATTGGCAAATAAGGACGCGCGCCCGCTGCTTCAACAACTTTCAATTCTGCTGCACGTACGGATGGCAACATAGGAATCTTGCCATTGTCGTCAAAGTAAATCCCAATCGACAAATTGATCTTGTTTGGGCGGGTATCTTTACCGAACGCTTCATTCAAGGAGAGGATAGGATCGCCTGCGTAGGCTTCGACGTGCTGAAACATGTTAAAACTCCAGTGTGAGAAAAATCATAAACAAGTACAAACCAATCTTAACGCTGCAATTCAAAAATCGTTGACATTCACAACGATTAAAAATCGCAATTTACGAGAAACTATTCTGTTATCAATACAAGCAAAGAGGAGGCAACATCGGCCTCTTACTCTGATCAGGCGGCATTTGTTAACGATAATCAACAACACATGGCTCTGCCAATTTCATCGACAAGGAAATGAGTTTTCCTCGTATTTTCCAAGGAGTTTCTATCTGGGATAAAGACAGAAGGCATTGTCACCGGCGACAAACCGCGAAAAAAGACGAAATGAAGAGTTTTGTTGGACAAGCAGAATTTCGTAAAACCGATATTTTGACACATTTTTCAGGGCAAATCCCGCTGCTTTAGGCATATTTTGATATGAATTGACCACATAAAACGAGTTTTTATTTGCCAACTTCTTCAAGGATCTAAATTTGGCTTGCTTGGATAACATCCTCTCCTTACACTGTAATGGCAACTTTGTTACCAACTAGCAAATCGCTCTACTCATAATTCTAAGGAAGTCATACATCATGAACTACGTTGATGGTTTTGTTATTCCCGTTGCCACCAAAGACAAAGAAGTCTATGCCGAATATTCCCGCAAAACTGCCGCGCTTTTTAAAGAATTTGGTGTGTTGAACATAGTTGAATGTTGGGCAGACGACGTTCAGCCAGGCAAAGTAACATCGTTTCCCCAAGCAGTCTTACTTAAAGAAGACGAAACCGTGGTCTTCTCATGGATGACCTGGCCCTCAAAGGAAGTACGTGACGTGGCGTGGGAGAAAATGATGGCTGATCCGCGCTTCTCCCCCGAAAGCATCCCCATGCCCTTCGATGGCAAACGCTTGATTTATGGTGGCTTTCAAAAATTGGTGGAATTTTAAGGACAACAAAAATGAATAAAATCACCCCTTGCCTATGGTTCAACTTCAATGCAGAAGAAGCCGTCAATCACTACATCAGTATTTTTGCCAATAGCAAAATCCTAGATGTTTCTCGCTATGGAGATGCCGTACCCGAACTCAACGGCAAAGTCTTAACCATGCGCTTTGAGATCGAAGGCCAAACCTTCATTGCCTTGAACGCTGGTCCACAATTCCCTTTTACCGAAGCAATCTCCTTGTTTGTCGATTGCGAAACCCAAGAAGAAGTTGATCATTACTGGGATCGATTAGTCGAAGGCGGCACACCGGGCCGATGTGCCTGGCTCAAAGATAAATTCGGCGTCTCTTGGCAAATCGTCCCGCGCAGTTTGGTGAGCATGCTACAAGACGACGACGCAGATCGTTCAGCGCGTGTCATGAAAGCGATGATGGAAATGAGCAAAATCGAAGTTTCTAAGCTCGAAGCAGCCTATCACGGCAAATAGCTAAACGAGCCGCAGTATCTTTTCGCGAACTCACGTTGCAAGCCAGATTGGCATCAACGTGAGTTTTTATCAAAATTACATTCAGCTCCCCAGCTTATGTTCCGCTAAGAAAATCTTAATTTTTCTATGCTTGACTTTGCAAAAACCATGATGCTACACTTGCAGCATGCTACACAAGTAGCAAATAGTTTGAGATTTGCCATCATAGGATTCCTCGGTTGCATTCTCTACAATTCAATTATGCAATGCCACAAAGGACAGCCATGAAATACTTATTTGCACTCATTCTTATCGGAGCACTTAACTGCTTCGGCGTTCCAGCAGTTTCAGCGCAGGGAACGGAAAAAATGGTCCCCATCAACAACGGTCAGCTTCACACCCTCGAAGCGGGCGACGGACCTTACACCGTCATCTTCGAATCTGGCTTCATGAGCGATTTGAGCGTTTGGCATAAGGTCGCCCCTGCTATCACTAAGCATGCAAAAATTGTCCTGTACTCACGCGCTGGTATTGGGAAATCTCCAGCACGTCCACAGGCACTCAACTTAAGTCAACACACTGAAGAGTTAAAACAATTAGTTGAAGCGATGCAAATCAAAACGCCGATTATTCTGGTCGGACATTCTTACGGTGGATGGGTGGTTCGCGAGTTTGCAGCGAAGTACCCAAAGCAAATTGCTGGTTTTGTTCTGGTCGACCCAGCCAATGAAACTCTGGAAGTCGAACTTAAAAAAATGAATCCAGAGAAAGTCATCCAAGATCAAAAGCGTCTCGAGAATATGGCCCCACCAGCGGCAAAAGCCGATCTCGCTTTAGTACAAAAAATCTTCGATGAAGCTAAGCTGCCGACAAGTTCAGCGATTCCCGATATGCCGATGGCAATTCTTACCTCAACTCAAGTTACGAGAAATAATCCCTTCTACCAAGAGACTGCTCCAGCGCTTGCAGTGAAACGAGAGCTTCATGCACGCCTATTCGCCCAGTATAGTAACGGTACACATATCGTCACGAATCAAAGCAGTCACCATATCCAATTCGACGAACCACACTTGGTGATTGACACGATCAATTTGGTCATCACCAACATCGACAAAGAAGCACAAAAACGTGAGCGCCAAATTGCCAAACAAAAAGCACGCCAAACAATGATGGCAGAGCTCGAGAAAGCCGATGCTCTACTGAATGCAAACAAGGCGCAAGATGCGAGAAGCACCTTAAATGAGGCGCTCAAAGTTTCACAATTCTCAGAAGCTGAAATCAATCAACTTGGGTTTGACATGCTTGAAAAGGCAAAAAAACCACTATTGGCTGAAATCGTGCTTGCGTATAATGTGGCACGCTTTCCTCAGTCGGATAATGCTTACGATAGTCATGGTGAAGCACTACTTGCATTGAACAAATTCGAAGAAGCAAAAATGCAGTTTCAGCATGCGCTACGTCTAGGAAAAGCTAACCCACAGCGAAGCCCTAAAGCCCTACTTGGCTATGAAAACAATCTAAAAAAGGCCGAGCAAGCTTTATCCGCAAAATAGTCTGCAAACGAGTAACCGAATTCGTCGGACGAAAACTTAACATTTAAACTTTATCTCAAGAGTCTGAAAATGGAAAAAACGAGAATTGAAGATCTTCCATGGCGCGAACGTCAAATCGTTGAGGTCATTTATCGCTTAGGCGAAGCGACAGCTGCGCAGATTCAATCTGAACTCACCGAAGAAATTAGTAACTCGGCGATTCGTGCGATGTTGGCACGCCTTGAAGATAAAGGTGTATTGACGCACAGGGAAGAAGCTCAACGCTACATTTATCAGGCGATTGAACAAAAGGAAGTGGTCGCGGATTCGGCGTTGAAAAAATTAGTCGGTGTGTTTTTCGACAATTCGCCAGCGAGCGCGGCTTCAGCCTTATTAGGCATGGCGGATAAACTGAGCACTAAAGACATCGACCAATTGCAAGCCTTGATCGATAAAGCAAGAAAAGAAGGCCGTTAATGCCATCCTACGGAATCGAACACATTAGCCTATTAGATGCCATCAACGCCATCGGGAAAATCAGCTTAGTTCTCGCTATCGTCATTGCATTTCAGGGTATTGTTCGATTCGGTTCGGCAGACAAGCGTGCTCTAGTTGTACGCATCTCCTTGCTCTATTTATGTCTCGCCCCATTTGCGATTCTGCACAACTGGGATCTTATTCCGCAGCTCAAAGTGCAAGCACCCTTGGCCTTATCGGCGATCAGTGATGGTGCACTCGATATCCCTAACTTACCGCAATTGGCTTACCAAGCGAGTGAGCTGAAATCTACTGAATCATCCTTCAGTTCAATCACTATTTTTCTCACATCATATGGGGTCATCGCCTCCTTTCTGGTGTTGAGAATCACGCTAAGCATCGTCAAACTCCTTCGTTCACAAGACCCACTGCCGCAATCGATGGATGCTGAATTTCATCTCGCGCGCCATTATCTATGGGCAGACAGACTGCAACAACTGCAGAGTCAATTTGGAATTCAGCGACCGATACATTTAGCAGTTTCTGATCGATTCTCCTCGCCTGTCAGCTGGGGCATATGGAACCACACGATCGTCATTGACACCAACAGTTTTCAGCAACATGAGCCAGATGATATCCTCAGACACGAGCTGGCTCATATTGTGCATCATGATTGGCTGTGTGTGATCGTGATGCGAGTTATGTGTGCCATTTATTGGTTTCATCCGATGATCTGGCTATTGCATAAACAATTCCGCTATCAATTGGAATGTGCCGCCGACAATACCGTCTTACGCATGGGTGGAAAAGCGTCCAACTATGCACAGATACTGATTGAGGTCTCGCGTGCGGAGGATAAGCAAAGAAGTATAATGATGAATTTAGCTGCTAAAGGCAGCAGCCTTTATCAACGCATCGTCCATATTTTGAGCACCGAGCAAGCGAGAACGCCGGTCACCAAACGCGATTGGACGCTAGGTATCATTGTTAGCATACTGATGCTCTTCGTCAGTGCCTCATTGAGTCTCGTGGGCGAACAGATACAATGGCCAAGACAATTATTCGAGAGTAGCTTGACACATTCCGCAGCACCGAGACGCGTTGCCGACGAAGTGGCGCAGCAACTTGAGACACTGAACAATGACAACTTTCGTGTTTTGGCACAGGCGATACGTCACCGTAATTTCAATGAGCGACGCAGCGAAGGTTCAGATAGCTTTAAACAACGCAGCGCCATCCCCATGCTAATTTTGGCCTTGCATGATGATGATCCTACGGTCCGTCGTTTGGCCTTATGGGGCTTGAGTGAAATGCGTTTTTTCGAAACACTTCCGGTGATTTCGATTCTATTGAAAGACCCAGAAGCTCTACTACGAGCCGAAGCTGTTGGCGCTATCGGTGACTTTGGCGAAAAATCTTGGGCCGAGAAGATCGCGCCTTTGCTCTCTGATCCCTCTCCTATTGTGCGTCAACGGACTGCTCATGCCTTGGGTGATTTGGCGGATGCACAAACCCTGCCGATATTAAAACAAGCGCTTAGAAGTGAAAGTAATCAAGCAACTCAAGAAGTCTTGAACGAAATTGCATGGGCGATTCGAGAATTCGAGCAATAAAATCTAGCAATTAATTCGAGCAACTAAATCGAGCAATAAATTCGAACAACAATCAAATGGAGCGCTACATTCAGATGTAGCGCCCCAATTCTACACATCACAATTTTTCTGCAAGTTCGATCCCTGTTGGTGATGGAACCTTCCTTGAAAATCGGCGTTTCATAAAGTGTTCAAAGTCATCGACGTAAGTGAACACCGCAGGCACCACCAACAAACTTAGCAAAGTGGAAGTAATCAAACCACCGATCACGGCGATCGCCATCGGTGATCGGAAACTAGGATCGGCGCCCCAGCCTAGCGCCAACGGCATCATACCGGCACCCATCGCAATCGTCGTCATGATAATCGGGCGACTACGTTTGTGACAGGCATCGACTAAAGCCGCAAAACGCGCCATTCCCTCATTACGAGCGATGATGGCGTAATCAACTAAGAGGATAGAATTTTTAGTGACGATACCCATCAGCATAATCAAGCCTATCATCGACGGCATAGAGAGCGCTCGTCCCGTAATCAACAGGGCAACGAAAGCACCACCAATACTGAGTGGCAAAGCAGCCAAAATCGTCACAGGTTGCAAGAAGTCTTTAAACAACAAAACCAAGACGCCATAAATACACAACACCCCAATTAACATCGCGATACCAAAACTGGCAAACAGCGCTTGCATTTCCTGTGCATCACCGAGTTCGGCAATACTGACCGATGGCGGCAAATTCTTCATGGTCGGCAAAGCACGCGCCTCTTCATTAACTTCGCCTAATTGACGGCCGCCCAACTCTACATCCAAAGTCACATTGCGACTACGATTCAAGCGATCAATTTGTGCAGGTCCGGATTCCATGGTGACCGTCGCCACGCTCGCCAACATCACCGGTCCATGTTTTCCTGGCACGGTTAAGCGTTCAATCGCAGCAAGATCGGCACGCACCTCATTGGGCAGCTTAACGCGTATTGGCACTTGCCTTTGGGCGAGATTCATCTTCGACAATGCCATGTCGTAGTCACCAGCCGTCGCGACCCGCACGGTTTCGCCTATGCTTTCTGCTGTCACACCAAGATCAGCCGCTTTCGCCATATCAGGACGGACAATAATTTCAGGTCGCACCAAGGACGCGCTCGAACTAATATTGCCGACGCCTTTCAAGGTACGTAATTCCCTCTCCACTTTTTTTGCGGTATCGAGTAAGGCAACCGGATCTTCACTCTTCAATACCAACTGTAATTTCACACCCGTATCCAAAGGCCCGACCGAGAAACGTGCGCCAGGCAATTCGCTCAACTTGGTTCGAATCAAATTATCAATATCTGACATCGATTCCTTACGCTGATCGCGATGTACAGCAGTCACAGTTAACACGGCGCGACGCGCCTCTGCTGCTGCACCTGGAGCGAACGCATCACCGCTTGAACCACCACCAATCGAGCTAAAGACTCCAGTAATACCTTTGACCGACATAATTTGAATACGCGCTTGCTCTGCGATTGCACTAGTTTCTGCCAAGGTACTTCCCGGCGGAAGTTCGACGTTGACTTGCGTTTGCGCACGATCAGACGGCGGCACAAAACCAGTTGGCAACAAACCCACCAAAGCAATTGAAGCAACGAAAAATACCGCAGCAGATGCGACTGTGATGAAACGATGACGTAAGCACCATTGCATGGTTCGCATATACATTTGCATCATGCGACTGTCTTTCGGCGCATGATGAGCACCGTTTTCACCAGGCCCTACCGCCTTCAAAATGTACGCAGCCATCATCGGTGTCAACAATCGCGCCACCACCAAGGATGCGAGAATCGCGATCACCGCAGTCCATCCAAATTGTTTAAAAAATAGTCCTGGCACACCGCCCATAAATGCGGTGGGCAAGAATACGGCTACTAAGGCGAAGGTTGTCGCAATCACGGCCATACCGATCTCGTCTGCGGCTTCAGTGGCTGCCTGCATCGGCGTTTTCCCCATCTGCAAATGGCGTGCGATATTCTCGATTTCAACGATGGCATCATCAACTAAGACACCGACCACCAATGCCAGAGATAACAAAGTGACTGTATTCAAGGTATAACCAAAATACTTCAGGCCGAGGAAGGTTGGTATCACCGATAAAGGCAATGCGGCTGCCGCCACCAAAGTCGAACGCCAATCCCGCAGGAACCACCACACCACCAAGACGGCAAGTAAAGCACCTTCATATAACAATTCCATTGAACCTTTGAAATTTTCTTCTACCGGCTGCGCATTATCAATCGCTTGTTTAAACAAGAACTGAGGATGATTTTTCTGTAGCTCTGCGACCGCTGCTCGTGCGCCTTTGGCGACATCAACTTCGGAGGCTCCTTTGGTTCTGAAAATTTCAAAACCAACGACATCGCGCCCATTAAAACTCGCTCGAGATCGCGGTTCGCTCACTGTATCAGTGACAGTAGCGACTTGATCTAAACGTAGATGTCGACCATCAGGTAAAGGAATATCGAGTTGCGCCAACTCTTCCGCCGTTTTGACAGTAGCGATCGTACGCACCGCTTGCTCCGCTCCACTGATATCTCCACGACCGCCAGGTGCTTCTTTTTGTACGATTTTGAGACGACGAGAAACGTCCACCGCAGAGACATTTAGCGCCGCCATTTTGTCGGCATTCAACTCGACACGGATTTCACGATTGACACCACCCATACGTTTGACCGCTCCAACACCAGCAACTGAGCGCAAACGTTTAGAGACTGTATTATCAACAAACCAGCTAAGGTCTTGCACGTCCGGAGTCGAATTCTCACCTAGCACATGTTCGCGTCCTTTTTCTGGTGCCGCCGCCTCGACGGTATAAGTCATAATGACGCGGCCCGCCGTCGACATTTTAGTCACCGTCGGGTCTCGCATTTCGCTCGGCAAATCTGCTCTCACCGCAGCCACCGCATCACGCACTTCATTGACGGCATCTGATAACACTTTTTCCAATATAAACTCAACTGTAATCGTCACATTACCGTCAAGGACATTGGTGTAAACATTCTTCACACCCTGCAAAGTCGCCACCGAATCTTCGATCTTGCGCGCAACTTCGGTTTCTAATTGTGCTGGCGCCGCGCCAGGCAAGCTGGCGTTCACCGTCACCAAGGGCAGTTCGATATCCGGAAAATCTTGAACGATCGTACTGCGAAATGCCAATATCCCTGCTAGACTCAGCAAGGCAAATAACATAATCGCGGGGATAGGATTCTTGATTGAAAGCGTAGAAAAGTTCATGCTTGCCCCTTACTTCTTGGCAGCAGTTGGGTTCACTGCAGGTGCCGAATTGGTGGCGGGCGCGGCATTTACCAATTTCACCAAGTCGTCATCATTTAAGAAACCGACGCCACTGGCAGCAATTTGTACACCCGAATTGATACCGGATAAGACTTCGATTTGCTCTATACCATTGACGACCATACGACGCCCTGTCTGCACCTTCACCTGCGTCACCCGCTGATCTGGATTCAGCTTAAACACATAGCTGAAACCATCGCGCACCACCACTGCCTGCTGGGGGATCGTTATCGCCTGTGAACTTCCTAATTGAAATTCTCCACGCGCGAACATGCCGGGTTTGAAAGCGTTTGCAGCTTGTTTTTCTTTGGGTAGAATGACATCGACATACACGAGGCCAGTACGATTATTTAGGTCAACCGTAGGTGCAACCATTCTCACTTTACCTGCCGCTTGTTCGCCATTGGGGGCATATACTGTGACGGGCATACCCGTCGATAACTTACTCAGTTCAGCCGAGGTTACTTCCGCCCGCCATTCCAGACGGCCTTGACGTATCATTCGAAACAATTCGGCGCCCGCACCAACGACCGCACCTACCGTCGCCATGCGCGCTGAAATAGTGCCATGATCAGGCGCCACTACTTGCGTGTACTTCATTCGTAATTGCTGTACATCGAGTACGGCTTTCGCCGCATTGACACGTGCTTTTGCAGTGGTTTCCGCAGTGAAGTATTGGCCGATTTGTTGCTTACTAATGGCACCGCTCGCTTGCAGGCCTCTAGCACGATCTGCATTCGTGATCGCCTCACTGGCAGTCGCTTCCGCCTCTGCTAGAGCCGCTTTTGCTTGGGCGAGGTCAGCTTGCACCGATTCACTAGCAAAGCTGGCCAGCAGTTGTCCTTTCTTAACGCCATCACCGACGTTGACATAGATTTCTGAGATACGAAGACCGTTAGATTCGGAGCCTATACTTGCTTCCTGCCAAGCCGCGATACTGCCATTGGCCGTCAAGCGAGTCGTCATTTGCCCGCTTCCCACCTGCGTCACTGTCACCGTCAACGCAGGTTTACTCGTTGCCGCAACTTTGCTTGATGCGCTTGACGAGCTTGATGTGGCACTTGAATTCGCTGAACTTTGAGCAAAGCTAGGCGACATCACCACCATACTGGACAATGCCAGCATCATCAGCAGTTGAGAATGTTTCAGAAGATGCGGAGTACGCTTGACTTGTTTCATCATCATTTCCTTTTTATTCAATTTCAAAATCTTTTCGCAGCACGAGGCACAAACTTGTGCGATCTCGTTCTTTCATTAAGTATTTCTTCTTTTGGTTTCGCTTTCACACATCGCAAGCGCATACCCACTCAGCCTCTCAACGTAATCGTCGATGGCCTTGCTTTTACTAATCAAACTTGGTCGCACTGCCATAATGACGTCACCGTTGACCATCATCGTCAGAGCCAAACCAGAGATCGCGAAAGCGAGTCTGTGCATATCGTCATCGACGCGTTTTTGAGAAATATGTCGCGCCAAAAAACGTACAAACGCTTGATGTGCTGGTTTGATTTGCGTCTCGATTTCTTCGGTCCACAGCCCCGTTGGCTCCAACATCTCACGGATGTGTAACTTCAAACAATTTTGCGCCAACTCACCCTGCTTCATGCTGTCACCAAACACCCGCATCATGCCGGTAATGCCGTCGCCTAAGCTCAAGTCTTGATCATCAAAGAAGGCGGGATCGATATTCGGATTGCAGCGCGCGTCATTAAAAACACTACGATACAGCTGTGCTTTATCACCGAAATAGTAACTAATGGCAGATATGTTCACTTGCGCAGCCTGCGCCAACTCGCGAGTCGAAGTCTTGGCGTAGCCTTTCTCCGCAAATAGTTGAAGTGCGCATGTAAATAGACGATCACGTGCTTCTTGACCATCGGTCCGAGAAGCACGATTACTTGTTTTGATGGGAGGATGTGAATTCATGCGCCGCAGTGTAGCACATAAATCAAACGTTTGATTGAACTAGAAAATTCAGGGCAATCAATCAAGAGTGTTTAGAGGCCTAAGCCTCGCTAGTTACTTACTTAGCTTGATTGCGCTCTTCGATCGCTGATTTCAATATTGTAATCGCAACAATCAAAACCACGGCGACAACAATCCATCGCAGATATTCCAAAGGCAAAGACTTCACCAAGTAAGCTGCCAACAAAACACCAGGTACACCGGCCAGCGCCAAGCCCAAAGCGGCTGACGGCAGGTAGCGCCGATTCTTAAAAAAGCCCAAGCTACTAATCGGCATTAAGAAAGCGCACGACCCCATCATGATAGGGAAAGCTGCGAGCGGGCTCATCCCAAGTAAGCTGACTAAGATCATGCAAGGCGCGTACAAGCCTATTCCTAAGGGCATGAGCAAACCCAAAATAAAATTACCAGAAACGCCGACCCACCATTTCCAACCGCTCAGTGATAAGGCATCAAGCCCAGCAGGAAGCACTCCAAGCAAAGACAGCAGCATGATACTGGCTGCAAGCAATAATGCCAGTCCCATTCCAACCCGAATGTGAAAACGAGGAAGTTGACCGACAACTTTTGTTCCGAGCCAAGCGCCCCCTCCTGCGGCAGCCATCATTGGCAGTAATGTGTCGGGCGCGACCTCGACAATTTGAATAAAAATCAAAGCTTGAGCGATCGTGGGTAAGGTATGCCCCACATTTAGCGTCCCAGGAATCAATTCATCGGGAACTATCCTTCCTAAACGAAACATCGCTGTGCTAGGCGCAAAGGCACCGATTCCTAAGGTATCGAAAAAATCGGTAACCGCTCCGATCACTAACTCAATCGGACGCGGCCATTGCCAATCTTGCCCTGCTCGTTTCATCTCGCGCAGACGCCACACCCAAGCAAAAATGAACAACAATGCTAAACAGGAGAACAATAATAATAGCCCTTGGGTCACACTCAACCACGATCCCTGCCCAAGCTCACACCCACTCAAGGAAATCGATAGCCAACACAACATCAAACACTTCGTTTTTGTCATAAAATCCTCAAGAGCTGAAGGCTTAAAATATTTTAAATATATTAATTGAAGTATGCGTAGTTTTGAGATCGTGTACAAGTAAAAATTTCATCCGCTGCGACAAACTACAACAGAATTTACGACCCGAGAGACCCATATTTTCGATTTGAGGGATTTGTGCCACAAAGTCATTAATTTCGCCAGCCAAAGCCGCTTGAAAAAATATTTGCGCGTAAAATGATCTGATTCCGCTTCTCTTCACGCAAAACACGTTTGGGGCTATGGCTAATCGATTGTTCAATCGGCTACTTCTGAGCTTAGTGTTACTCACTTTGTTTGCTCTCTATGCCCATGAAAATTGGATGTGGCAAACATGGCGCTTAGACCAACTTCCTGCTTCGAACATTAGTGTGGTTGATGATCGCCCCGAAGGCGGGAAAAGCGTCGGCCAACTAGTTCAAAAAGAAAATTCACAAACTCTTCTGTGTGATATCTCCGATGGCTATCAATGGCCTTTTTGCGAGTTAGCGATCCATTTGTCGGATCAGGGCGTTGACCTACGGCGCTTCGATTCATTGAAACTAAAGATTGCAAGCAAAGGACCCGAGCAGTCGCATCAAATTCGCATTTTTCTCCGTAACTTCAATCCCGCGTATTCGAAAGATCGAGAGAGTACGACCTTAAAACCACATGAAGTCGTTTTCGACCCCAACCATGAAGATGCCGAGATCAGCGTTAACCTCAGCCAGTTCATGGTAGCCTCTTGGTGGGTGCAAGAGCATCCTATGCCTATGGCGCATCTGGGACCAGAACTAGACCGAGTCGTATCATTGAGTATTGTCACGGGTGGTAATGTGAAACCGGGCAGACATGAAATTAGCGTCGAAGGTATTGAACTGAGTGGGCGTTGGATTTCTTCGGAAAATTTTCGCCTCATCATTATTTTCATCTGGCTGTTTGCCATCGTTCTTTATCTCTTGAATTCCTGGCTGCAGTCATCAAGGGAACTTCAACAGTCAGACAAGCTTAGACAAGAGCTTCGCATTGCAAATGAGATACTCGAAACACGTGTCGAAGAAAGAACACGCGCACTCGCAACTAGCAATGCACGACTCATTGACACGCTACAAAACCTAGAGGGGGCGCGTAATGAGTTAGTACAAAGTGAGAAAAATGCCGCGTTAGGAACACTGGTTTCAGGTATAGCCCATGAACTGAATACTCCCATCGGCAATGCTTTACTGGTGGGCAGTACGCTTTCAGACATCACAAAAAAACTACATAACACTGCTAGTACGGGTCTCACAAAACGCGCTCTCAATGAGTTCTTCGAGGATGCGCTACGTGGTACTGAAATCTTAGCTCAAAATCTCGAGCGCGCAGCGACTTTGATCGCTAGCTTCAAACAGCTATCGGCGGACCAGCATTCAGGCCAGCGTCGAGAATTTAACTTGAAGGCAGTACTCGAAGAAACAGTACTAGCAATGGCACCGCGCCTAAAGCATACCCATCATCAATTGATACTCGATGTTGACGATGAAATTGAAATGAATTCTTATCCAGGGCCGCTCAGTCAAGTCATCATTAACTTCATAAATAACGCGATCTTGCATGCGTTTGAAGGCATAGACGCGGGGACCATGCGTTTAGAAGCGCACAAAACATCTGACACCCACGTCAGAATAAGTTTTGAAGACAATGGTCTGGGTATTTCTGCAAGCGTTTTACGTCGCATCTTCGAACCCTTCTTTACCACTAAACTTGGCAAAGGTGGTAGTGGATTAGGGATGCACCTCGCTTACAATGTCGTCACACAGGCGTTCGGCGGAAAGATTGATATTCAATCTGAACCTCAGCGCGGTACTACCATTATTTTAGACTTGCCTTTGATCGCACCGAATGCAGACGGAATTCAGGCCAAACTCGCGGTGCCGAAAGATGTACTCGATGATTACTACCGTTTTCTACATGGTCGCAAAATCTCTGAAGTGACCTATTTTGCCGGCGAGTATAGCCGCCGAGATGTGGTTGAGCTCGCGCTTTTTCTGCGGGCGATGTATGCGAGTCTGCCGAACACCGGTATTGAATTGATTGCTGTCGACAACTACAGCCAAGGCATAGAAAAATTACGTGAAGGCCTGATCACAGCCTTAGCAACAACGGCTTGGAAAAATGATTTACAGCCTTTTCTGGGTGAACTTATCATCTCAGAACCCATCATCAAGGATGGCCAAACTTTAGTAGGTATTTATACTCGTCCCAACAACACAGGTGCGCTCGCGTGCAAGAACATTAAAGATTTTCGGACACTACGCGTGGCAAGCAATAGTGATTGGAGCATCGATTGGCAAACCCTGCAAAATCTTGGTGCGACCCATTGTGTCGACGTCAAAACATGGCGACAAATGGTGTACATGGTTAGTGGTGGTGAAGTCGACGTCGTGTTGGCGCCATTTCCAAATAACGAAGACTTGAGCATTGAGTATGACGGTTGCAAACTAGTGCCGATACCTGGCCTAGCAGTCAGCTTACATGGCAGCCGTCATTTTGGCGTGAGCCGTAACGAATTAGGCAAAAAAATTGCGGACACAGTCTTTCCTGCCTTGAACCAACTTGTCGACAATGGCGGCGTGACCGTTGCCATGCGTGAATGCGGATTCATCAATGATGTCGTAAAAGATTGGAGCGTATTGCAACAAGACGAGTTGATCCCTCAAAATCCAGAATAAATCATTCATTCATTGCACGTCGAGCAACCGCATTCAATAAAAACTGTGCTTCTTCACTGCCTGAAACGGCTTCAGCCAAGAGGAAACCACCAACATCACCGATGCTGACAACCGAATCTGCGCCTGAGGTTTCTAGATAAGTTCGTTGTCCTGGGTCGAGTAACTCGGCCACAATTTTTGCATTAGGATTTTCCTTACGCACCATCATGCAATTGACGGCTGTCAAAGCATCTGCATACTGGCGTTCCGCGTAATTCGCTAACACCACCACCACTCTCGCCTCAGGTAAGCAAGCACGCTGTATCGCGTCGCCACGAATTGGGTACGGTGCTCGCGTAAAAGACACCAAGGGGTCATCGACCGGTTTTTGTTCTATGTCGGCCATCACGACAATTTCGTCTTTTTGCAGCATTGGATTTTTTCTAAAGCTGGAAACGATTTGCGTACCCTTCAAATTCCAACCAATGATCACAATGTGATTGCTTAATTTATGCATTTTCAACCCCATTTCTACTTTCAATTTATGATCAATTAAAACCGCCGCTGCCACTGCGCATAACAATGCCGTCAACAATTTCGATAGAATCAAAGCGAAGCTCATGACGACTCGGCCACCGGTAGTCATTGGCGTCACAGCCGAATCACCAGATGTGGTCATCGTCACCAGTAAATAATAAATCGCATCAAGACGATCATGGATGCGCGGATTAATGCCATTTTCAAAAGCGAAAATCAACATCGCGCAACCACACCAAACCAGAATAAAAATAAAGGAAAGCTCAGCGATAAAACGGAACCGTGTGACCGACATTAGTCGGAGAAACACGGTCATGATGGCATCGATACGCGGCAGCATAGTAATTCCTGAACAGTGAAACTGCAGGTCAATCGGCTATTCGCACATTGGGATCATGCGAATAAGCACTCGATGAAAAGTGAGTAAACTCGGTTCAAATTCAGTATCGCGCAAACAAAAATTTACTACAAGAAAGTTTTATTCTGCAGCGCACCAAAGACACAATTTACTACATTTTCAGGGCAGGCTTTGCACTCGATAAGGAAACTATATAGTGTAAAACTTATCGACAAAAAAAAATCCCCGAATCGCTTCGGGGATTTTTTCTTCCACAATTAAAACTTATTTTTTGCGTTGCGGTGGCAAATCAGTACAAACACCTTTATAGACCTCGGCTGCCATACCGATAGACTCACCAAGCGTTGGATGCGGATGAATCGTCTTACCAATATCCACTGCATCAGCACCCATTTCAATCGCAACAGCGACTTCACCGATCATGTCGCCCGCATGGGTACCGACGATGCCGCCACCGATAACACGCTTACTTTCGGCATCAAAAATCAACTTCGTAAAGCCTTCAGCACGACCATTCGCAACAGCACGACCAGATGCTGCCCATGGGAAGACACCTTTCTCGATCGCCAAGCCTTTGGCTTTCGCTTCGTCTTCGGTCACACCAACCCATGCTACTTCAGGATCAGTATAAGCCACAGATGGAATCACGGTCGCATCAAAGAAGGCTTTGTGGCCAGCCGCTGCTTCTGCCGCGACATGGGCCTCATGCACTGCTTTGTGTGCCAACATCGGTTGTCCGACCAAATCACCAATCGCAAAAATATGCGGTACGTTCGTGCGCATTTGTTTGTCGACGTTGATGAAACCACGATCCGTTACGGCCACACCTGCTTTGTCGGCAGCGATTTTCTTACCGTTCGGACTGCGGCCCACTGCCACCAACACCAAATCGTAGAGTTGTGGCGCAGGTGCAGCTGCGCCCGCTTCTGCAGCTTCAAACGTCACTTTGATGCCTTCAGGCAGTGCTTCAACACCGACTGTTTTGGTCTTGGTCATCACGTTATCGAAGCGATGTTGATTATGCTTCTGCCAAACCTTGACCATGTCACGATCGGCACCTTGCATCAAACCATCCATCATTTCGACGACGTCGATACGCGCACCCAAAGTCGAATACACGGTCGCCATCTCTAAGCCAATGATGCCACCACCGATGACCAACATACGTTTCGGGATTTGACGCAATTCCAAAGCGCCAGTGCTATCGACAATCCGTGGATCTTCCGGCACAAAAGGTAATTTCACCACAGAAGAACCAGCAGCGATAATCGCTTGCTTGAACTGCACTACCTTCTTGCTACCATCTACTGCGGTCACTTCGATGTGATGTGGACTGACGAACTGACCAAGGCCTTGCACCACATTGACCTTACGCGCTTTGGCCATACCAGCTAAGCCGCCGGTCATTTGTTTTATGACGCCATCTTTATGCGCACGCAAAGCATCGAGATCGATTTGTGGTTTCGCGAAAGTCACGCCATGACCTGACATCGCGGCGGTCTCATCAATCACTGCTGCCACGTGCAACAGGGCTTTGGATGGAATACAGCCAACATTCAAGCACACACCACCTAAAGTCGAATAACGTTCAACCAAGACCGTATTCAAACCCAAATCAGCAGAACGGAAAGCGGCAGAGTATCCCCCAGGGCCCGCACCCAACACCATCATGTCGCATTCGATATCGACGGTGCCAGCATAGTTAGAAGCCAGCGGTGCAGCGACCGCAGGGGCATTTGCTGCAGGAACTGGAACAGGCGCTGCAGCCGCAGTCGCTGCGGGTGCAGAAGCAGTCCCTTCGACAACGATCAACAAACTACCCTCAGCAACTTTGTCACCGACTTTAACTTTTAACTCTTTGACGACACCTGCATGGCTAGATGGAATTTCCATACTTGCCTTATCAGATTCCACCGTCACCAAGGACTGATCAACCTTGACTGTATCGCCCACTTTTACCATGACCTCGATGACTTCAACTTCTTTGAAATCACCAATATCAGGAACTTTAACCTCGATGGGTCCGCTTGATACCGTTGCTGCAACGGTGGCTGCAACCGCAACAACAGGTGCTGCAGCGACCGGAGCAGGCGTAGCGGATGGCGCCGGTGCAGCGGATACAGCAGCACCCGCAACTTCTACCACCAATACGATACTGCCTTCAGCAACTTTGTCACCAACCTTGATCTTGAGCTCTTTTACCACCCCTGCATGACTAGAAGGAATCTCCATACTAGCCTTGTCAGACTCAACGGTAATTAAGGATTGATCAACCTTGATCGTATCGCCAACCTTGACCATGACTTCGATAATTTCTACTTCTTTAAAGTCGCCAATATCAGGGACTTTGACTTCAATTGTACTCATCGTCATCGCTCCTGATTACAGCATGGTCTTACGCAAATCCGCGAGTACATCCGCTAGATATGCAGTGAATTTCGCCGCCATCGCGCCATCGATCACGCGGTGGTCGTAGGACAAGGACAAAGGCAACATTAAACGTGGCACAAATTGTTTGCCATCCCACACAGGCTTCATCGAAGACTTAGACAAACCGAGAATTGCCACTTCAGGCGCGTTGATAATCGGCGTAAAGGCTGTACCACCAATACCACCCAAAGAAGAAATCGTGAAAGTTGCGCCTTGCATGTCAGCAGGTTTCAACTTGCCGTCACGCGCTTGTGCAGAGAGTTCACCCATTTCGTTCGCAATTTGCGACAAGGTTTTTTGATCCGCATTCTTGACCACTGGCACCACCAAACCATTTGGCGTGTCTGCCGCGAAACCAATGTTGTAGTACTGTTTCAAAATCAGGTTTTCACCGTTCGCATCCAAGGATGAATTAAATGCGGGGAATTTCTTCAACGCCGACACGCTTGCTTTGATCACGAAAGCCAGCATCGTCAACTTCACACCAGACTTCGCCAATGCAGCATTGGACGATTTACGGAACTCTTCCAGATCACTGATATCAGCTTCATCAAATTGTGTCACATGTGGAATCATGACCCAGTTACGATGCAAATTCGGACCACTGAGTTTCTTAATACGTGACAATGGCTGCGTTTCTGTCGCGCCGAATTTACTGAAATCTAAAGAAGGCCATGGCAAGAGATTTAGACCTGCACCGCTGCCATTCGTACTTGCCGCGCTAGCGACTGGCGCATTCGCAGATCCCGCAATCACACCTTTGACGTAGTTTTGTACGTCTTGCTGCGTGATACGACCTTTCGGTGCCGTGCCTGGAACTTTGCTTAAATCAACGCCTAACTCACGTGCAAATTTACGGATCGAAGGTGATGCATGGGCTTTACCCGCTGGTGCTGTCGCCACCCCAGCAACGCTTGCTGGTGCTGATGATGGTGCTGGTGCTGGTGCCGGTGCTGGTGCCGGTGCAGCGGCAGGCGCGGCTACTGGTGCTGGCGCCGCAGCGGACGCTGGAGCCGATGCTGCGGCAGGAGCCGCTGCGCCATCCGCTTCAACGATCACAACCAAAGAGCCTAGGGCAACTTTATCGCCCACTTTGACTTTGACTTCTTTCACCACGCCAGCATGGCTCGATGGAATCTCCATACTGGCTTTATCCGATTCAACTGTGATCAAGGATTGATCGACTTTGATGGTATCACCCACTTTCACCATCAACTCAATCACTTCAACTTCTTTAAAATCACCGATATCCGGCACTTTGACTTCTACTGTACTCATCATTTTCTCCATTTATTCCCTCCCCTACGATGGGGAAGGCTGGGGTCAAGGCTATTAAATTAAGCGCTGCTGTAGCGTCCGTAGGGCGGGCGAAACCCGCGCTGC
Source organism: Oxalobacteraceae bacterium (assembly GCA_947464955.1). Classification (GTDB taxonomy): domain Bacteria; phylum Pseudomonadota; class Gammaproteobacteria; order Burkholderiales; family Burkholderiaceae_D; genus Undibacterium. The sequence continues at coordinate 8,848 of CANHZI010000030.1, read as the reverse complement.
TAGAGTGCTCGATCGTTGGGCGGCGCGGGTTTCACGCGACCTACGATTTCGCACCGGACCCAACAAAAACTACACAGTCACCGGATTTGGTTTGTTTGGATTAATACCGTATTTCTCAATCGCTTGTGCCACCACAGAAGCGGAGATTGCACCTTCTTCAGCCAAGGATTTCAAAGCAGCGATCGTCACAAAATAACGATTCACTTCGAAGAACTCACGCAGTTTCGCGCGGCTATCAGAACGACCGAAACCATCGGTACCCAATACTTTGTAAGTGCGATCTTTAGGGATAAATGCACGCACTTGTTCAGCGTAGACGCGCATGTAGTCTGTCGACACGACGATAGGGCCAGTAGTATCTTTCAAGCATTCAGCGATATACGGGACACGTGGTGTTTCTGTCGGGTGCAACATATTCCAACGTTCTGCATCTTGACCATCACGCGCCAAGAGGGTGAATGAAGGTGCAGACCAGATATCGGCTGCAATACCCCAATCGTTTTGCAACAAATCGGCTGCTGCGATGACTTCACGCAAGATTGTGCCTGAGCCCAACAACTGAACGCGATGTTTTGTTTTCGCTTCAGATTTCTTAAAGGAATACAGACCTTTGATGATGCCCTCTTCTTGGCCTGCTACCAAACCTGGATGCGCATAATTTTCATTCATCACCGTGATGTAATAGAACACATCTTCCTGATTGGTGACCATGCGACGCAAACCGTCATGGATGATGACCGCCACTTCGTGGGCAAACGTAGGATCGTATGGAACGCAGTTTGGAATCGTCGATGCCATCACATGGCTATGACCATCTTCATGCTGCAAACCTTCACCGTTCAAGGTTGTACGGCCAGCAGTACCACCGATCAAGAAACCACGTGCACGCATGTCGGCTGCGGCCCAAGCCAAATCACCGATACGTTGCAGACCGAACATGGAGTAATACGTATAGAACGGAATCATCACGCGATTGTTGGTGGAGTAGGAAGTCGCTGCTGCGATCCATGAACTCATACCACCGGCTTCATTAATGCCTTCTTGCAAAATCTGACCCGCTTTGTCTTCGCGGTAGTACATGACCTGATCTTTATCGACTGGTTCGTACAGTTGCCCCACTTGACTAAAAATACCGATCTGACGGAACAGACCTTCCATACCGAAAGTGCGTGATTCATCGACCATGATCGGTACCACACGTTGACCGAGGCTGCTATCGCGCAACAAGGAAGTTAATACGCGAACATACGAAGCGGTCGTTGAAATTTCACGACCTTCCGCTGTTGGTTCCAACATGGCTTGGAAGGCAGACAGAGGTGGCACCACCAATTGCTCGTCCGCCTGTTGACGACGTTGTGGCAAGTAACCACCGAGTGCGGCACGACGTTCGTGCAAGTACTTCATCTCTGGCGTGTCGTCAGCTGGTTTATAGAAAGGAATCTCTGGCAACTTCTCATCGGCGATAGGCAATTGGAAGCGGTCACGCACTGACTTAATCGTTTCGTCATCGAGCTTCTTCGTATTATGTGCCGTATTGCGTGCTTCACCTGCTTTACCGAAACCGTAGCCCTTGATACTCTTGGCCAAAATCACGGTCGGTTGATCGACGCTTTCTTGCGCGACTTTAAATGCGGCGTAAATCTTGTGTGGGTCATGGCCACCACGTGTCAAACGCCAGATGTCGTCGTCCGACATATGTGCCACCATCGCTAATGTACGAGGATCTTTACCGAAGAAGTGGGAACGAACGTATGCACCGTCTTTTGCTTTGTAGTTCTGATATTCACCGTCCACGGTTTCCATCATAATCTTACGCAAAGCACCATCTTTGTCTTTCGCCAGCAATTCGTCCCAGCCTGAGCCCCAGATCACTTTCACCACGTTCCAACCGGCGCCACGGAAATCGGATTCGAGTTCTTGAATGATCTTGCCATTGCCACGCACTGGGCCATCAAGGCGTTGCAAGTTACAGTTAACCACGATCACGAGGTTATTCAACTTCTCGCGTCCCGCCATACCGATCGCGCCCATGGATTCTGGTTCATCCATTTCACCATCGCCGCAGAATGCCCATACCTTACGTTTTTCGGTATCAGCAATGCCGCGTGCATGTAGGTATTTCAAGAAACGTGCTTGATAGATCGCCATCAATGGGCCCAAGCCCATAGACACAGTTGGGAATTGCCAGAAATCTGGCATCAATTTTGGATGTGGATAGGAAGACAGACCTTTACCATCGACTTCGCGACGGAAGTGCAAGAGCTGCTCTTCGCTCAAGCGACCTTCGAGGAAGGCGCGAGCATAGATACCTGGAGAGGAGTGACCTTGGATGTAGAGCAAATCACCACCATGATCTGCAGTTGGCGCATGCCAGAAATGGTTAAAACCAATGCCAAGCATATTGGCCAAAGAAGCGAAACTTGATAAATGGCCGCCGAGATCGCCATCTAGACGATTCGCTTTTACTACCATCGCCATCGCATTCCAACGCATATAGGAACGCAAACGTTCTTCGATTTCCAAATTGCCTGGGCAATGCGCGCCCTTATCGGCGGGAATCGTATTCACATACGCTGTATTGCTGGAGAACGGGATATTCGCACCACGACGACGCGCTAGATCCATCATGCGTTCCATCAAATAGTGGGCGCGATCGGGGCCTTCCGTATCAATCACAGACTCTAGCGCATCCAGCCATTCATTGGTTTCGATCACGTCGGGATCATTCACGGCTTGCGCCAAAATTTGGTCTATCTGTGACATACGGTCTCCTCGTTAATAAAGGTCATGTGCTCTGGTTATTGCGCTTATCGATCTAAATATCTAAATATCGGCATATCGAAATATCAGAATATCTAAAGCGCTAAATCACCATTGCACTGTTTAGTTTTACGCCAGCTTGTGGGATATGTGAAAAATTCTCAAGCCTTTTTCAAGGCGAAAACGACTCTCGATTTTTTGCATGTGGAGCATTCTAACAGTACTTTTTTGAAATTTCAAATTACGATATGTCATTTCATATTGTGATATTTGTGACGCGATGCAACATACAATCTTGTGTTTAATTTGCTATTTTTTATGATGACCGACAGCACTGGACTCAGCATCAAGTATCGCGATACGAACTAAGTGCCCGCCACAAATTCATGAGTCTGCACAGCACAGCCAAGCATCAAATCTTATGAAATTTAGCAACAAATTCGAAACAGCCTAAAAACCACAGAAAGCTCGCGGTTTTCAAGAGACATGCGCAAGCGATCAACTTTTAACTTTTTTTCACCAAGATTAAGCAAGAAAGTCAGCAAGTCTTAATGCCTCTGCGCTCCATCCTTTATAATCACGCCTGATCCATTTTTTTGCCATCCGCCGACCTTGCTCTTAGTTTGCAAGCGTCCGCCCCTTTTTTGAGCATACATACCATGACAGCACAAATCATCAGCGGCACCCAACTTTCTCAACAAATTCGTGAAGATGTGACAAAACGCGCTGCAGCGTTGACGGCACAAGGAAAACAACCTGGTTTGGCAGTCATTTTGGTCGGCGACAATCCAGCCTCACAAGTTTATGTACGCAATAAAGTCAAAGCCTGCGAAGACTGCGGCTTCTACTCTGTTCTCGAAAAGTATGATTCCGCACTGAGCGAAGCTGATCTGTTAGCGCATATTGATCGCTTGAATAATGATCCAAAGATTAACGGTATCTTGGTGCAATTGCCTTTACCAGCACATATCAATGCGAACAAAGTCATCGAAGCGATCGCTGCAGAAAAAGACGTTGATGGTTTCCACATTAGCAATGCTGGCTTATTGATGACTGGCCAACCGCTATTCCGTCCATGCACACCTTACGGCGTCATGAAAATGCTGGAGTCAATTGACTACCCAGTGCGCGGCGCCAATGCAGTGGTGGTCGGTGCGTCAAACATTGTTGGCAAGCCACAAGCGATGTTGCTCTTGCAAGCGGGCGCTACCGTCACCATCTGTAACTCTAAGACCAAAGATCTTGGTGCCCACACTCGCAATGCTGATATCTTGGTTGTCGCCACTGGCAAACGCAATATTGTCACCGCAGATATGGTGAAACCGGGTGCCGTGGTTTTGGATGTTGGTATGAACCGTGATGATGAAGGCAAGCTGTGCGGCGACGTTGACTATGCCAATGTCAAAGAAGTCGCCTCATACATCACACCAGTGCCCGGGGGTGTTGGACCGATGACGATTACGATGTTATTAGTGAATACGATTGAAGCGGCCGAACGCATCTAATTATTTAAGAAATCATCGTCTCCAAGACTGTAAAAACTATAAGCGCAAAGATAAAGACTACACAATGATGCAAGAGAATCCCCTGCTCGATTTTTCCGATTTACCGCGTTTCGACGTCATCGACGCTTCCCATGTGGCGCCCGCGATCGATCACTTACTCGCTGAGGCTCGCGCCACTGTCGCCGAACTCGAAGCACCAATATCGGATATTTGCTGGGACAATTTCGTCACTCCTTTAGAACTCGCAACAGAAAAACTGGGGCGAGCATGGGGCATCGTTAGCCATCTCAATTCTGTGCGCGACACACCTGAGTTAAGGGCTGCGTATAACGAAGCGCAGCCGAAGGTAACCGAATTCTGGACGTCCATTGGGCAGAACTTACAGCTATTCCAAAATTACAAAGCACTCGCTGCCAGTGCAGGCTTTGAGAGCTTAAGCAAGGCTCGCAAGAAAATCATCAGCAATGCGTTGCGCGACTTTAAACTCGGCGGCGCCGAACTCAGCGACGACAAGAAGAAACGTTATGCCGAAGTGCAGGAAAAGCTCGCCGCATTGTCCACACGCTTCTCAGAAAATGTTCTGGATGCGACCAACGACTACAAACTCGTCATCGAAGATGTGAGCGAATTGAGTGGTCTACCTGAAGAGGTACTACAAGCGGCGCGTCAATCCGCCGAACAGGACGGAAAATCTGGCTACCAGTTTAGCTTGCATTTCCCATCGTATTTCCCGCTTTTGCAATACGCGGAAAACAGGAATGTGCGCGAAACCATTTACCGTGCTAATGCCACCAAGGCCTCTGAGCTGGGCGGCAATCCAGAATGGGATAACAGCAGCCTGATCGACGATATTCTGCGTTTGCGTCATGAAGAAGCCGAACTACTTGGTTACCGTCATTACGCCGACGTCTCCTTAGTTGCAAAAATGGCGGAAAGTGCAGAACAAGTTGAGACTTTTCTCTTAGATTTAGCCCAAAAGGCAAAGCCATTTGCAGAAAAAGACTTGCTCGAGTTGCGTCAATTCGCGCGCGAACAGTTCGGCATCGACGACATGCAGGCTTGGGATAGTACTTTCGTCTCTGAAAAACTACGCGAGCAGCGCTATGCCTTTTCTGAGCAAGAAGTAAAACAATACTTCCCCGAGCACAAAGTCGTGGCAGGCTTATTCCATGTCATCGAGACTCTGTTTAACGTCACCATCAAAGCCGACCAAGCCGCAACTTGGCATTCAGACGTGAAGTTTTTCCGCGTTGAACGTGACCAGCAGTTGTTAGGACAGTTTTATCTCGATCTGTATGCACGCGCCGCGAAACAAGGTGGCGCTTGGATGGACGATGCGCGCGCTCGCTGTCTCAAAACCAATGGCGTACAAACGCCAGTCGTGTACTTAACCTGCAATTTTAATGCTCCTATCGTCGCGAACGGTGTGAGCAAACCAGCGACCTTCACTCATGACGAAGTCATCACTTTATTCCACGAATTCGGCCATGGCTTGCATCAGCTATTGACCAAAGTCGATGATATTTCTGTCTCAGGCATTTCAGGAGTTGAGTGGGATGCGGTCGAGCTGCCCTCTCAGTTCATGGAAAACTTCTGCTGGGAATGGGATGTTTTACAAAACATGACGGCACACGTCGACACTGGTTTGTCATTACCTCGTGCCTTGTATGACAAGATGATCGCTGCCAAGAATTTCCAAGCTGGCTTACAAACCTTGCGCCAAGTCGAATTTGCCCTATTCGACATGCGTTTACATTCTCAAGCGGTCGACAATCTCAGTGTCAGCCATGTTTTGCAAGCAGTACGCGACCAAGTCGCCGTGATTCAACCACCTGCCTTCAATCGTTTCCAACACTCGTTTAGTCACATATTCGCGGGTGGCTATGCGGCTGGCTATTTCAGCTACAAATGGGCCGAAGTACTTTCCGCTGACGCCTATAGCGCATTTGAGGAAGCCGCCAACACCGAGGGCAGTAGCTTGTCTCGCGCAACGGGTTATCGTTTCCAAACCGAGATACTTGAGGTAGGTGGATCGCGCCCTGCGCTTGAGTCCTTTGTTGCTTTCAGAGGCAGAAAACCATCCATCGATGCATTATTGCGCCATAATGGCATGAATGGCTCGACACACTAGTAAAGTGGAAGGATCGCAATTGCGGAGACTAACGATGCAAAAATCATTGAATGTAACAACTAGCTTAAGTTTAGCTTTAGCCATCAACCTTGTGGGTCTAGCTTTGATCAGCAAAGACGCCCAAGCGCAAATGTATAAATGGGTAGGCCCGAACGGAAAAATTGTTTATAGCGACACACCCCCACCAGCCAATGCGAAAAAGCTAGGTAGTAAAAGTCTTGAGAGTAGCAATAGTCTATCCACTTCCAATCTACCTCCGGAGCTAGCTGCCGCTGTCAACAAGAACCCTGTGACTCTATACACAGCACCGAACTGCGGCGCTTGCAATGAAGGTAAAAATCTTTTGAAACAAGCTGGGATTCCGTTCACTGAAAAAACGATTAAGACCAATGATGATGTGGATAAGCTCAAACAAGTAAGCGGTGATACTACGCTGCCTTTTTTGCAAATCAACAAAAGTAAATTTAAAGGCTTAGACTCGAACGAGTGGCGTTCTGCATTGACTGCGGCAGGCTACCCAGAAACGAATATGCTACCAAAAGATTACCGTTACCCAGAGCCTGAGCCCGCTGCGCCACAAGTTGCGACGGAAAATAAGAATTCAGATGTAAAACCACAGGAAGCGCCGAAACCTAAGTCGACATCACCAACAGGAATTCGCTTCTAGATTTAACGATTGATTAAATTAACAAGCTCTAGTGCTCAATGCCTCGCATCGATTTTCATAGTCAAGTCAGTGACAAATTCAATTACACTTGCCGTCTTGTGCGTAAAGCGCGAGCGGCGAATTGTAAGATTATTGTTCTCACCGATGATCAGGATCAACTACGTCTTCTTGATCAAGAATTGTGGGCATTTTCAACAATAGACTTTTTGCCTCATGTCAACATCGATGACCCTCTTGCGTCTGTCACGCCGATACTCTTGACAACGAATACCGCGCAGTCGCTTCCACATCAAGAACTCTTGATCAATTTGAGCCAATCAAGACCTGATAATTACCAGCAGTTTGAGCGGGTCATCGAAATAGTTTCAAGCGAGACCAATGACGCACAGGCAGGACGGCAACGTTTCAAGCAATATCAACACGACGGCATACAGCCGACACATACAGTAGCAAGTACAACATGAACGATCAAATCGATTCCAGCATTCCCGTGTTAACCGAGATCATCCACCCTCCTGGAGCCGAACCGGTCGAACCGAAAAAAATTCAAGCAGCACCAACACCCAGCGCCGCTACGACTAGCCGCCCCGCTTCTCCCATCACCTTGGCGCCTCAAGCTTTGATACGTGAAAGCGTCACTGAAATCAAGCCACTTTCCGAAGAACTCTCTGAAAATGCGGGTAGCATCCCCGAGCCAGGCAGTGATGATTGGGTTTTGTTGGAACAAACGGTCAGAGAAAACGTCCTCAAACAGGTCTTGTCCCGTATCGATTTCGTGCTCGAGCATCGTGTCAGCGACAGCCTCGCCGACGTACTTCAAAATGCTGTCGACAAACTAGCTGACGACATTCGCATGGGCTTAAAGCAAAGTATCGAGGAAGTAGTGACGCGTGCAGTGAATCAAGAACTCACGAAAATCAAAGGCAACCGCTAATTACTTGCGCGACACCCGTACGGATAATTCAGGTGCTTTCTCATCAAATGCGATACGGGTGCTGAACTTGGCGCGTTTCATAGGAAAGCGCGAATGAAAATGACGGACATTCCCTGATCCTGAGATCGCTCTACGCACAAACTGATAATAAGCCTCCATATCGACCACGTGTATCACCAAAAAGTAATCAATCTCGCCTGAAACAAAGTAACACTGCATGACTTCTGGTTCGTGGTTCATACATGTCTCGAAGTCGCGCATGTGCTCATCGGACTGGTTTGCCAAGGAAATTTCCAAAAATGCAAGCATACCGTAACCGATCGAAAATGGGTCGACCATAGAAACGTCCGCACTAATAATGCCTGCATCGCGTAACACTTTGATGCGGCGCAGGCATGTCGGCTGAGAAATATGCAATTTCTCTGCCAATACTCTGGTTGGGGTTTGATTATCTTTCTGCAGTAAATTGAGTAACTTACGGTCGACTTTATCAAGAGTGTGAAATTTTGCCATATCTTATTTTGCAAGCAATAAAGTCAAAAAGCTTTAGGTGGATTTATATAGACCGCAAAGCATAAGGAAATTTTAGAATCTCGTCCACTGTCCAGTCCTAAAATAAATTGACAACTAAAGGTGTTGCAAAGACGCCCGATGAACCTCATCGGGCGTTTTGTTTTTCAGGCTTGAGTGGGGCCGTTCGTTGTTATAGATTTGAATGGATTGTGAAATAAGCTTTCGTGCTTCAGCAAGATTTGCCGGCGTATTCAATAAGAACTCTCCCTTGAGAATTCCATTCACCCGCTCAGCTACAGCATTTTGATAGCAATCGTATCCATCTGTCATTGAACATC
>CANHZI010000029.1 GCA_947464955.1 Oxalobacteraceae bacterium | reverse complement strand
CAATTTGATTACGATAACAATCTGTATATTGTTGCTGGCGAAGTGATTAAGCGCGTTTCTGGTCTCAGCTGGGAAGAATTCATCGAACAAAAAATTATGCGTCCGTTGCAAATGGATGCGAGTGCGGCTTCGATTACACGATTGAAAAACGCTGAAAATAAAGTCGAACCGCACGTCGCCGTAAATGGGCAATTACAGATAGTGCCTTTCCGTCCGAATGAAGTGATCAACGCAGCCGGGGGTATCTATAGCAATATTGACGATATGGCCAAGTGGGTGCGCATGCAGTTGAATAAAGGGGCTTATGGTGAAAAGCGTTTATTCAGCGAACTATCTCAGCATGAAATGTGGTCACCGCATACCATCATACAAATGGGACCAAACGGTGGCCCCTACAACACCCATTTCAATGCCTATGGGATAGGTTGGGGTATCAACGATGTGAAAGGTTACAAGCAAGTGTCGCATACGGGCGGCTTGCTCGGGATGGTGACACAAGTCACGCTGATTCCTGAGCTTAAACTGGGGATCGTGGTGCTGACGAATCAAGAGCAGGGCGCGGCCTTTAGTTCCATCACGAACACGATTAAAGACAGCTATTTCGGCATGCCGGCGGTTGACCGTGTTAAGGAATTTGCGGATCGTCAGGCAAAACGTAATGCGGATGCGGATAAGGAAGTGGCTGAAATCTGGAAAGCGATTGATCAACAGACAAAAGCGAACGGTAAGATCAAGTTAAATACTGCTCCTTACGTCGGCACTTATAAGGACAATTGGTTTGGTGAAGTGACTATTTCGATTGGTGCAAATGGACAAATGCAGTTCGCGTCTAAACGTTCTCCAGCGCTTGTGGGAGACTTGTCCTATTACAAAGGCAGTACTTTCGTTGTGAAATGGCGTGACCGTACTTTCAATGCCGATGCATTTGTGAATTTCCAACTCGACACCGATGGGATTGCTAACGGTATTACCATGAAGGCGATTTCTCCACTGACCGATTTCAGTTTTGACTTTCATGATCTAGATTTGAAACGTGTCGAAAAGAAATAAGCTAGGGCTCGCTTAATGCTGCGTCGAAACGACAGCGATAGCCTGAATTGCCCTAGATCTTTCTCATTCCAACATAAAAACACCCGCGCGCTCTCCTGCCGTGGGTGTTTTACCTTAGAATTGTCTTTCCTATCATTTTGCGCAGTATTGCCATGAGTCAACATAGCCAATTCTCGCTCTTAAAAGAGCGCCGCTTTGCTCCATTTTTTTGGACACAATTTTTTGGGGCATTTAACGATAATGTGTTCAAGACTGCACTGCTCACAATACTGACTTATGACGCCTTGTCTTGGACGAAGATGGATGTTGGTTTTCTCAACAATCTCATTCCAGGCTTATTTATTCTGCCTTTCGTCTTATTTTCAGCGACCTCGGGGCAATTGGCTGATAAGTTTGAAAAAGGCAAAGTAGCACGTTATGTGAAGTTGCTCGAGATTGCGATTATGATTGTTGCAGCAATCGGATGGATGAATCATCAATTGTGGTTGTTGATCGCTGCAGTTGCGGGAATGGGCATACATTCCACTTTATTTGGTCCAGTCAAATACGCTTACCTGCCACAACATTTACGCTCTGACGAACTTGTTGGTGGTAATGGCGTAATCGAGATGGGAACTTTTGTCGGCATTTTGCTAGGAGAAATTCTCGGCGCGATGTTGGTGGTGCATAAGCCTTGGGGCATAGAGTTGGTCGCTGGAGGAACAATTTTGATTGCGATCATTGGGTGGTTGGCGAGTTTGCGCATTCCGAATTCTCCAGCTCCGGATCCTACGCTCAAAATTAACTGGAATTCTGCGACGGAAACGGTTCGTAACATTCGCTTTAGTAGTCAGAATCGTCCTGTTTTCCTGTCACTATTAGCGAACTCGTGGTTCTGGTTTTATGGGGCCATCGTTCTCGCGCAATTTCCACTGTACGCCAAAGATTATCTGCATGGTGATCATAGTGTCTTCGTCTTATTGCTCACCGTGTTTTCATTTGGTATCGGCGCTGGATCTTTACTTTGCGAACGACTGTCTGGCCACAAAGTCGAAATTGGTTTGGTTCCTTTCGGTGCAATTGGCTTGTCACTGTTTGGATTCGATTTATTCTTATCTAGCCTTGCTTATACCAATCAAAGTACTGTCGATGCTTGGGGATTTATGCAGCAAACCGGTAGCTGGAAAATCATGTTTGATATTGTCATGATTGGCATCTTCGGTGGCTTGTACATTGTTCCACTGTTTGCGCTGATCCAAACGCGATGCGATCCAAAACATCTGTCACGCACGATTGCAGGCATGAACATCATGAACGCGTTGTTCATGGTAGTGGCTTCATTGGCAGCGATGCTGATGCTGAAACAAGGTTTCACGATTCCACAAATCTTCATGGCTACCGCCGTCTTGAATGGCTTGGTCGCCATTTATATTTTCAGTGTGGTACCAGAATTCTTGATGCGATTTGTGGCTTGGTTATTGATCCATACTGTTCATCGTGTAAGAGGCATTGATGTTGATCGCATTCCAGATGAGGGACCTGCCGTGTTGGTGTGTAATCATGTCAGCTATATGGACGCGATTGTGATTATGGCCTACAGCCCACGTCCTATTCGTTTTGTTATGGATCATAGCATTTTCAAAATTCCCTTCCTGTCTTGGGTTTTCCGTACGGCGAAAGCGATTCCTATTGCACCTGCCAAGGAAGACCCTTGGCTAATGGAAAAATCCTTTATCGATATCGCGCAAGCTTTGCATGAGGGAGATCTGGTTTGTATTTTCCCAGAGGGTAAATTGACCAAAGACGGAGAGATCAATGAGTTCAAAGGTGGCGTAATGAAGATTATCGAGCGCACACCTGTCCCAGTTATTCCTATGGCTTTGCGTGGTCTGTGGGGTAGTTTCTTGTCACGCGACAAAGGCAATCCATTTCAGCGCTCTTTCCGTCGCGGTCCATTCTCTCGACTTGAATTAGTGGTAGGCGAACCGCAAGCACCCGATGTTGTATCCCCTGCGCATTTGCAGGAAATTGTTAAGAACCTTCGTGGTGAATGGAAATAAAGTAGGTCATTGGGCTAGATGATCCGCTTCTAATGTAAAGGGCTAGTAATTATCATTGAAATATCATGTAAAACTATTGACAAGAGATTCTGGATTTACTACAGTTGTCGTACTACAGATGTAGGAGCTTGAATTTGTTTTGAAGATGCTATCAAATTGAGCACCTTTGAAAGATTCAAGCTGCAATATAACGACAAGTTTTCATCAGTCTTCATCTAAGCAAATGATTCAGTGCCAACATGAATACTTGTTCTTTGTTAAATCCTTTCTTGAGAATAAAACATGATGATCAAAATAGTTACAGCCGGATTAGCATTACTGAGTCTCTCTGCTTGCGTCAGTGTAGAAACCGAGGGACCGACTGATCCTAGTATTACGGTTGAGCGTGAGTACACTACCGGTAGCATGATCCCCCAGAAAAAAGCAAAACGCAGCTCAGACGTGAAAACAGTTAACAGCGATGATCTGATCACCATGCCTCGGGCGACGACTCCTACTGACCCGATGGGCCGCAAATAATTTTCTTCCTTGAATAAAAAAAGACTCGCATTAGTACAATGCGAGTCTTTTTGATTTGTACGACCTTGATTTCCGTTAGTGCTGCCAGAGTGCTAGTCCACCAGCAATGTGCCAAGCCTGATCGTAACCTAAACGGCGCAAACACTGAACTGCCTGAGAACTACGTCCGCCTGTCCGACAAAAGAATAAAAGATCGGCTTTTTCTTCAGTCGAACTTCTCAACCAACGGTCCACGCCATTTGCTAATCGGCTCAGTGGAACATGCAAAACCTCGGTTCCTTCTGGCACATCGAAATGACTCAGTTGCTGCTCGTAGGGTTCTCTGACATCGACCATGATCGCCTTTGGATGGCTCTTCAAAAAATCATGCAGTCCGGAAGAGGGAATCGTGACATCATCTAAGTTGCAAACACATGGTGCTTCTAATCGCGTTACTAATTGTTTGTCGAAATCATGTGCTGCACACAATAAGCTTGAAGGGGAGAGCTGCTGGCGGACGCTCAAAAGCTGATCTGAATCTACTCTTTCATCTTGCATTAAATCGCCTATAAAAGCGAACTGCACCCCAGATTCAAGGTCTCCATATAAATACACACAACGCTCTTCTTGGTTTACTTGTACTGTAATTTGCAACAACTCTTTGTCTCCAAGTTGAAGGCAAGGAGATCCTGTACTGTCGATGCTGTCGGCATAGAAGCCATCAGCGTCAGAAGCCTTTCCGACAAATCCTTCTCCCAGGAGCTGGATTAAGGATTGATTATGTTGGGACTGATTCACGTGGCTTCGTGTCGATAGTATCGCTTTCACTGTGTAGTGTTGGCAGCGCATGTATTTAGCGATACGTTCTATCAGCTCTGGCAATGGGTCGATTACCACGCACTCTTTGGTTGCGGCACTTGCGATAATCCACGTACATGCTGCACCGAAGGTCAATTGCATCAGGCCATCGGCCGGCAAGGGTTCGATATCACCAGTTACCATACATGTCTTACGCAATGCCTCGCCGCAGACACGTACACGCTTGCAAGCTTCATCAATATATTCTTGCGTAGTTGCTGGGCCGAATGACACGCGCACTGCACTAGCTGCCTGCCATTCTGGCAAAGACATTGCTTGTAGCACGAAACTAGGCTGTGCTTTGGCTGCACTGCAAGCAGATCCAGCACTGACACGCACATCGGCCGCGTCGAATAAATCCAAAATTTCTTTGCTAGTTAAGCCAGGAACCGAAAAGTTCAAGGTGGTTGGCAGGCTTTCTGCCAAGGACGCATTCAGGATTAAACCTGGGAATGCATCACGCATTGCGTCCAATAATTGCAATCGAAAGCGTGTCAAGGTGGCATGGTCGCGGAAACTAACACCGTCGTTTAGTGCTTGCATGACAGCGCCAAGTGCTGCGATACCGGAAACATTTTCAGTTCCAGAGCGTAAGCTGCTCTCTTGTCCACCTCCTGCGAGTAGCGGTGTGAACGGTGCATCTTTATGCACATACAGCATGCCTATCCCTTTGGGTGCATACAGTTTATGACCGGAAAACAAAGAATAGTCTATTCTATGTTGATTCAACTTCAGCGGAAGTTTACCAAGTGCTTGAACACCGTCGACGAGCCAGTAAGCGGGGCTGTCTTTCAGCAGATTTTCGATTGCCACTAGATCGGTAATTACGCCAGTCTCGTTGTTTGCAGCCATCGTGCATACTAGACCAGCATGAGGGATGTGTTGTTTCAGGAATTCAAGATCGTGGCGACCCGCTTGATCAACCGGAATTGCAATGATGCGAAAATCGAGATTGAGGACTGTATTCCAGTGATGTAAAGACTCAGGCACCGCTTTATGTTCTGTTGCACCGTACAAGAGATCTGTCGCAACTGTCTCGCCTTTAGATTGACGATCGCGTAATGCGAGTAGAGCAGAGAATACCGCCGTTTGTATGCCCTCTGTAGCACCGCTGACAAAAAGCAATCTCCCTTCAGAAGCGCCAAGTAAGTCGCATGCCGTTTTACGGGCTTGGTCCATCACTGCTTTTGCTTGCAGGCCACTGCTATGCACACTGCTGGGATTGCCATAGTCATCCTCCATCACAGCCCGGGCCGCTTCTAAAGCAAGCGGCATCACAGGAGTTGTGGCGTTGGAGTCGAGATAAATTACACGAGAAGAAATTGACATGGTATCCAAGCAGATGAAATTGCGTTCAAGAAATACAAAATTCGAATTCTTATATAACTAAATCGAATAAGCGTATGCGATTTAGTTATATTAAAACGCTAATTTTAGCAGAATACCTTGGGATGACAAGCGCCAAATCCCTCACTATCGATGATTCCATGACTAATCGATAATCGAAAAATACGCAGGAGTAATGCTAGGTGCTGGCCGCTACAGGAGAGACAAATGTTATCTAGTGCGTTGAAGTTAAAGCTGAATTTGCAATTGGTAAACTATCGGTCAATCAATTTGCTTTGAACTTTGCTCTCAACCAGCGAACGACGCCACCAAGCAATGGTAGTTTTTGCCAAAGTTCCTCTGCAGGATCCCAATAATCGCGATGCATCTCAATCTTACCCGTCTTATCTAATCGCAAATGTGATGCCCCGAAAACTTCATATTGACGATGATTCAGGCCAAAACGAAAAACCCAGCTAAGAAAAACTTGATCACCTTGTTCGATCACGTCTTTGAATTCAAAGCGAGGATTTTCAGTAGTGCGAAACATATGGTCAAAAATTTGTTTGATCTTTTGTGCTCCCCTGACTTCGTTAAAAGGGTCTTTAAAGTAAGCATCGTCGCCATAGAAATCTTCAATTCTAGATAGACTGACTTCAGTCAACGATGTGTACCAATTGATGATGGACTGTACGTTTGTGTTCATATGATTTTATGCAGTAACGAATCGACGAATCAGCGCAAAACGCCAACGATAAGGCAGCATCTGCATGAGCTTTAATATGAGCGTAAAACGCTTAGGGAAATGGATCTCAAAATCACCTTCCTCAAAACCTTGGAGAATAGCATTTGCCGCTTGCTCAGGTGTTTGCAAAGCAGGCATAAAGAAATTGTTTTTTGCCGTCAATTCTGTGCTCACGAATCCAGGATTGATCAAGTACACGTTGATATTCTTGGTATGCAAATCTGAATATAATAACTCGGCTAAATTGATGAGAGCGGCTTTGCTGGGACCATACACTGTAGCGTTAGGTAAACCAAGATAGCCTGCGACACTGGCGATAACAGCGATTCCACCTTCGCCTCGCTCAAGCATGCCGGGTAGCACACTTTGGATGCCTTGGTAAACGCTCTGCAGATTAATACTTAAGGTATCTTCAGTTTCTTCAGGAATTAATTCCCATGAGCGTTCAGGATGATACTTGGCCGCGCAAAATACGACCAAATCAATTCGATCAATTTGTCCACGCAAAGATGCAAGAGCACTATGCCACGATTCAGCATTGGCAACATCGAGGGTTAAAGGAATTGCACAGCTATGTCCTTTTGCGATTTCGTGCAAACGATCAGCACGGCGCGCTGACATAATGACAGTCGATCCTCGATCTAGCAATGCATTTGCTAGTGCTGCGCCAATGCCGCTCGAGGCACCAATAATCCAGACACGTTGTTGCGACCAATCGCGAATTGGGCGATTGAGCGGTTTAGTGAAACGAAATGGAAGAGGGCGCATCACAATCTCCGGCGGAAAAAGATACTTACTTCGCCAAGTTCGAAGCCGAACTTACTCATTTTGGTTCGATTCACAAGCGTGTTTTCATCGACCAAATACATCCAATCGTCCATATGCATCTCGTAAACCGTGCCGTCGACTGGTAATAGAAGAACGTATTGCCATTTAAAAGCATTGCCAGCAAGCTCGCCTGCGGCACTGCCCTTTACATCGTCCGCTTTCCCCGTCCATGAGCCGCTACTGCTCTTGCTCAGTCTCCAAATTCTTTGCTGCTTGCTGCCGTCGCTATAAGTGAACTTTTCGTCGAGGACTAGTTCCTCGCCGATTCGTTTTCCTTCGATCTCGACATGAAATCTTTTCACGACCTCACCAGAACGTTTTTGAAAGATTCCCCACGCATCAGTCTTGCCAATGAAGAATTTTTCCAAGTCTAATTTAGGTGATTCGTTTTTATAAATATTCACATCCGTCACTGCACATGCACTAACAAGCAAAAGACAAAACAAACTGAAAATGCGACGTATCATGGTGAATTCCTTTTATGTGAATCAATCAGGCAAATGAAGGTAAGTATTTTTAATGCGCAGGGAATCAGGGCGTAGCAGAGCACTAAAGCTAGGTTATCAACTAGACCCTTGCTCGCATTTTGAAAAACTTGATTTGTTTGTAAATAATCTAGAAGCGGCAAGATGAGGCCGGAAGTCGCAAGTGCGACTTTTCCAAGAAAGGTCCATACCCCAAAGTAACTCGCTAGTGGTTGATCAGCTCCGATTTGCTCCGAAAGTAGAACAGGTGGGAGTACTAAATCTGCACCTAGGCAAAGCCCTGAAGTAATGCAAATCAATGTGTACCAATTCGCATCACCACGGCTAAGAAATGCAGCGCCAATAAAGGCGAGGATAGAAATCAGTAAGCTCACTTGCCAAACACGACGGCTGCCAAATCTCTTTGCACTCAACAACCACAAAGGAAGGCCGAGTGCTCCAGCTAAAAAATAGGAAACTAGAAAACGAGGCAATTCTTCGTTGGCGCCTAGATGTTGATCGACGAAGAACACCATTAAGCTAGCTGGAAGCGCGACCGCTAAGGAGTTGATGAGATAAGCGACAAACAGGGGGCGGACAAGTCGGTTGCGGATCACATCAATTAGCTTCACGTATTGTTTTTCTGCACCTAACAAAGGCTTGTCTGCATATCGCAGCAAAGCGATGATGGCCATACACAAGATCGCTGCGAATAGAAGCGCATACCATTGCAAATTAGATGCACGTTGCTCTTGGTTAGCGCTAAGTAAGAACGTTGGCGCGATACTCGCCAAAATAACCCCCAATAAACCAAAGCCTTCACGCCAAGTCGCAGCGCCAAGCAAGATTGAGCTACTTGGTCCGGTTGCTTGCTGGCCCAAAGCAGCACCCCACGATAGATAGGCGATATTAAGCAAGCTATGGGCGCTGTAAGCGATAAACAACATCAGTGCAATCCAAGCAAGCATGAGGTTTTGGTGGGAGCGGACGACTTCGGGCGGCAGCCATAGCCCAGCAAATGCTGAGGCCATCAACATTCCTCCGACGATGTACCAAATCTTGTTATTGGCTTTAAATTTACTGATTAATAGACCAATGAAAGGATCTTGTGCTGTATCAAGAATTCGCGTGAAAAAAAGGATGTAACCAACGGCCGCCATTGGAATACCTAACTGCTGCGTATAGTAGGCTGGAAGCTGTACGTACATTGGGAGACTCGCCATTGCAAGTGGCAGTCCCAACATTCCATAGGCTAGGTATCCTCGATGCTTCACTTTGTTTTTCCTAAAATCCGAGAACGTAAGTCTTGGTCTTTACTGCGGGGATCGAGCCAGATTCCAAAAAAAGCTTGGGTGAACGGCTCATCGTTGATCTCACTGATTAACTTTTCTTTGTTGTAGAAACGAACCCCTCGCTTCGCTAACTTCACGCCAATAAGTTGGTCACCAGGCTTCACATCAACAAAGGACTTCTGCATGTAGTTGCGCCATGTTTGTATTAATTCGGGTGTCAGCTTATTGCCCTGCAGTCGCTTCATCTCATCGATACTGGCATCAACGAAACGTTCTCGACTAATGTTTTTGTGATACGTAATTTCAAGTGCAAAGTCTTCATCCGCATTGAAATTTGTATGCGGATGCCATAGTTTTGCGGTGTAAATCGATAAGCCCCACCACGTAAATTCACCAGACCCAAGCAATTGAGCTTGCGGTAGATCTTTACGCCACTCTTGGGCAGACACAGAAGCGCTCACCGCGACAGAGCAAAACAGAAGAGTGATAAAAAAGGATTTCACGCTACACCTTTTTTGTGTAGTAAAAATTGATACACGTCAGTACGCTTTTCTTCAAATCCAGCTTCGCAGTAGGAAAAGTACATTTGCCAAATTCGTTGAAATTTCGGATCGAAACCCTGCTGCGCAATTGCATCAATTTCTTGGTCAAATGCTTTATTCCATCGACGCAAGGTCTCTGCATAATCGAGTCCAAAAGCGAAGGAATTTGTCGTTTCCAAATTACATTTCTTAGCATGGGAAATAAAGCGCTCTGGACTCGGCAACATCCCACCTGGAAAAATATATTGCTGGATAAAATCTGAACCACTGCGATAACGCTCAAAGTTTTTCTCATCAATCGTGATCGTTTGGATCAGCGCCTTGCCATCAGGCTTAAGACAACGTTCGACTGTGGAGAAATAGCCTGGCCAGTACTTTTCTCCAACGGCTTCAAACATTTCTATGGAAACGATGGCATCGTACTGTGTCTTTAGATCTCGGTAATCGCACAGTTCAAGATAAACATGATCTTGCAACTGCTGTCTTTGAATACGTTCTTGTGCAATCTCTAACTGCGCATTCGAGATAGTGATTCCATGCACATGAATTCCTTGCAAACCCGCGTGTTCAGCAAATCCACCCCAACCACATCCTATCTCTAGAACCTTGTCTCCCTTCTTGAGGCCTAGTACATCGATAATTCTTTGGTACTTTCGATATTGTGCTTCCTCGAGACTGATTTGATAGTCCTTGTAAAAGATGGCACTTGAATAGGTCCAACTTGGATCTAGCCATAAACGGTAGAAATGATTTCCTAGGTCGTAGTGCGCATGAATATTTTTGCGACTTCCTTCCTTGGTGTTTGAGCGAAGTAAATGTTTTAACTTGTACCAAAGTGACATCAGACGGCCGCCAAATATCGCTTGATCAAGCGCAGATTCATTTTTGATTGCCAAACGCAGAAGCCCAGTGAGATCAGTGGTTGTGATCCATCCCGCTTCAAGTGCTTCTGCAAATCCGATATCACCACTACGCATAATTTTGCTACAGGCACGCCAATCATGGATGTGCAACACGATGGCTTGTGCTGAACCGGTCTCGCCAAAATGGAGTACCTCATCGTCGGGAGTCACGACATGAAGATTTCCATGTTTTAGTTTGGCTAGCATCTTGAGAAAAATTTTCGCGCTAGCGGGTGCTGTCACAGGGAGTGCTGCTTTTGCGCTATCGATGTTGAGGCATGTATTGTTAGTTTGCATCGAAGTCATTTATTGCTCCTCTCGTATTGGTGTGCCGATAGTAATTTTGTGTGCCGAACTTGGCGGTAAGCGGAAGAAAGGCACTGCTTTCTTCCAGAGTAAAAATGCTTGCCAATGAATACGCCAGAAAACACCAAAGGTGAGAAAGGGCTGCTTGGCTAAAGCGATCAATAGATTGCGTGAAGAAAGCGGTAGAAGCTTGGCGGATATGGCAGTCTTAATGGTTGTTTCGACGTTTTCGAAATAATCGATTTTGACCACGGTATAGCGCAAACCGTGCTTGAATTGAAATTCGTAGTGCCCCTTAACCTGGCAGAAAGGTGAGACATGCATGGCTTTGACGCTCTCAATTTTTGTTTGACAATCGATCACTTGTTGACCTGAGTTTTTCAACAAATAAAAATGATGGTCGCCGAAAGTGTTGTTGACCTCTGCAATCACGGCATACATATGATCGTCTTGGTCATAGCAATACCAGAGGCTGATCGGATTAAATGCATATCCGAATACACGAGGAAAGGTTTGTAACTCGATACGTTTCGCTTCGGGCAGAGCGTAACTACTTAGAGTGACATTGACCCAGGCTCTCAAGCTGCTACCATCGCGTGGACCATAATCGCTCACTCGCAATGACAGTGGGCGCCACTTATTGACAGCAAAGATGGCACTATTCAAGGGGGACGTTTCGCTCTCGATTTCATCGACATCGAGCCGAACTAGAAAAACGGGATAGGTAAAGCGATGATGCTGAGGCTGCAAACGCTCATGCATCACTTTGCCAGTGAGCAGTCGTGAACGCAATTCGCCCAGCATCTTCATAGTTTCATCCAATCTGGTTGAGCACCCAACCCACTTGCAACGCGCAATGCAGACTTGAGGCCATCCTCATGAAAACCATATCCTGACCAGGCGCCTGCAAACCAAACACGGTTCTTGCCTTGGATATCCGATAAAGCAGCCTGGCCATCGATTGCGGCTTGATCAAACACAGGATGCTCGTAATCAAAGCTACGCAACACCTTCTCAGGATTTGGCTCTACAGCGGGATTGAGAGTGACAATCACCGGTGTGCTGACATCAAGGCGCTGCAGTTGATTGAGTAAGTAACTGACACAAACGGCTCCGGCGTCCGTGCTTGCACCCGTCGACGCTGCTTTACCTATGTAATTCCAAGCCGACCACACTTTTGTGTTCTTCGGCAGCAAAGTGGTGTCAGTGTGCAGTACGGCACGATTCGCTTGATAGCGAAATTGTGAAAGTACACGTGTTTCATCACCATTCGCATCCTTGAGGAGGGCGAGGGTAGTAGGAGCATGGGTGGCAAATACAAGTTGATCAAAACTTTCGATGTTACCGGCCGAGCTGACTTCGACACGACCCTCTCTCCGAATAACGCTAGTCACCGGTGAATTCAACCTTTTGTCCGGCAAGGTGCCTAAAATCTTGTTGACATAAGTTCTCGCGCCACCACGAACAGTCTTCCATTTAGGGCGATCGTTCACCTGTAGCAGGGCATGATTGAGGCAAAATCGTAGAAAGGTACTCGCTGGGAAGTCGAGAATATCTTTTGGTGAACTGGACCAAATAGCGGCTGCCATAGGAACCAAGTAGTGATCTTGAAAACGCTGGTTATAACCCCCTTGAGCAAGCAGTTGGCCTAAGCTGACTTTGGAGTTCAAGGATTGTTCTAAATTGCGTTCCGCATCTTTGTTAAAACGCAAGATATCACGCAGCATATTGATGAAAGCAGGGGACAGTATATTTTTGCGTTGAGCGAAAACCGTATCGAGATTGGTGCCTGCCCACTCGACACGCCCATCATCAACTGACACACCAAACGACATGTCAGTGTCGTAGCTTTCCACTGCGAGTTCTTTGAAAAGGGCGATCAGATTTGGGTAAGTCTTGTGATTGAATACCAGAAAACCGGTATCAACAGCTTGCTTAATGCCTTCGACTTCGATATCGACGGTATTCGTATGTCCACCAAAGTAGGAATTCGCTTCGTACAACGTAACATCGTAACGCTTTTGCAATAGGTAAGCACTGGCAAGACCGGAAATTCCGGAACCGATTACCGCAATCTTTTGACGTAAACCTGGCATCACAAGCTTTCAAATGAGTGGAAATATTTGGTGTGAATCTACTTCGGTGTTAATATTAATACTGTTCAGACAAAAACGCTACTGATTAGTAGATATTAATACTTATGAGTATCTTTAGTAAACTAAATTTTAAGGATCAAGCATTTCGTCTACGCGAAGACGCAATTCTTGATGCTACAACGACAATTCTTGCAAGCAAGGGTTTTGACCTGATGACCATGGATGACGTGGCGAATCAAATCGGCATCTCCAAACCAAGCTTATATAAGCATTTCAAATCGAAAGAGGATTTAGTCGGCGCGGCGATGATACGTTTGATAGACGGGGCGACCGCCCAGCTTGACTCACTTCCCGATACGTTCACGCCGAAAGAGAAATTGTCGGCATTATTGGAATGGGCACTACGGGTGCGACTCGGCGGTGGTCTTCCATTCTTGCCATCGACCAGCAATGCTGTGCGTGAGATGTTAATGCGCAATCTGAAGTATGTTGGACGAGTCATCAAACTCAATGGCCAATTGGAAAAGCTGGTTGTGAAAGCGCAAAAAGATGGGGATCTGGATGCTGGATTACATCCTGATGTAATCCTTTACAGCTACTATGCACGTAGTTGCGATCCAGCGGTGGAATATCTTCAGAAGTTCAGCAAAATGGATACAGATACCATTGTAGAAAATATGTTGCGTGTGTGTTTTCAAGGTCTAGAAAAGACAACGAAAACATGAGTCGGTGATGGCGGGCTTTAGGCTTGAAGCCATTGTCTTAACTCAGCCTTGGTCTTTGGTTTAGCATAGAGAAAACCCTGCGCATATTGACAGCCAAAGACCATCAGGGCATCTGCTTGTTCTTTGGTCTCAACCCCTTCGGCAATGACCGAAAGATTCAAGCTCTGACTTAATTGAACAATCATTTTCGCGATACTCGCTTCGCTATCCACTGATGAAATCTCAGAAACAAATGCGCGGTCAATCTTGAGTTTATCGACATTGAGTTTCTGGAGCTGGCTGAGAGAAGAAAAACCGGTACCAAAATCATCAATAGAAATACGCACCCCCATCCCCTTGATTCTTTGCAGCATGCTAATCAACATCTCAGGGTCAGTCATGGCCATCGACT
The DNA here is from genome assembly GCA_947464955.1 of Oxalobacteraceae bacterium. Lineage (GTDB taxonomy): Bacteria > Pseudomonadota > Gammaproteobacteria > Burkholderiales > Burkholderiaceae_D > Undibacterium. The sequence goes on along the minus strand of CANHZI010000029.1, from coordinate 21,549 downwards.
CAGTAATTTCAAGCTCGAGACAGTTAGGGGGTATTTTAGAATCTCGCAATGCACGTTCCAAACTGTGCATGAAGTGTGGGTGAGAAAACTGTGCTTGCGAGACGTTCACCGCAATTTGGAACTCTGCGTAGCCCGCATCACGAAGTTGCATCAGTTCAAAACAGGCACTACGTAGGACCCATTCGCCAATGTTCACAATTAAACCGGAATATTCCGCGATAGGGATAAATTGATCGGGTGGTACAAAATTTCCATCCTCTGTACGCCAGCGCAGCAATGCTTCGGCACCGACCGTCTTTCCGGTGCGCATATCAATCTGCGGTTGATACACCACAAACAAGCGCTCACCCTCGAACGCTGCGCGTAGGGCGTGCATCATTCGAACGCGTTCTCGAATCTCTACTCCCATATCCCGAGTGAAATAAGAAAATCCCGAACGATTGTGTTGCTTTGCGCGTTTCAAAGCGATATTGGCATCCTTCAACGCCTCAGAGCCGCTTAATTCATAGTCGGAAAACTTGATGAGGCCAAGTGTTGCGGATAGTTGAACGTTTTGATGATCTGCCACAAACGGCTGTTGAAACAAGCTGAGTATGAGATTGGGGGAAACTAAATCTTCATGCCCCAAGATCGCAAAAATATCATTACCTATTCGCGCGATTTGACAATTGTCGCCGAAATGACTGCGAAGGCGCTTGCCCACTGAGCATAAAAGAAAGTCACCAAATTGATGGCCTAAAGCGTCATTCGTCTCGGCGAAATGATCGATATCGATCAGGGCGAGGGCGCTATCTTCCTTTTTGGGAGAGTGCAATGTCTCATGCAGAGTTTGAAGTAACTGTAAGCGATTGGCCAGCCCTGTTAGAGGATCAAAAAATGCGAGGTTATGCATGCGTGAGGTCAGCACTACATTGTCCAAACACACAGACACATTGCTGCAAAACATATCCAAGAGATGCGGATCCACTGCTTCGCGCGTGAGACCAAAATCGAGATACATGGCTAAACTTGCTCCCCCTATATTGCTGAAATATAGTGCGGTCGCGTTTTGATCGTAAATACTTCGGCGCTCAAATAAGCAGGTTTGTACTATGGTTTGTGTTGTTTTGTCGGCGACTAGAACCAATGGCCGCTCAAGCCAAGATTGGTATTTGAGGCTACCCGCGACCACGCGTAGCCCAGTAATGATCTCATTGGCATGAGCAAACTCTTCTTGAATTGGATGCGGCGTGCTGACAAAGCATTCGCCATCCAAGTCGACTAAGTCGGTAACATAGGAGATGATGGTTTCGGAGAAGCTGCGAATATCCTGAATGCCCATCAATTCCGCGCTGGCTTTAATGATTAATTCTAGACCGCGGCGACTGGCGGAAATCGCGCAAATCTGCTCGTAGGATCGAATTGCGGAAGTGACCGTTGTAAACAACTTTGCCTGCGTCAATTCGGTTTTATTCTTGTAGTCGTTGATGTCGTAATCTCGAATCGCGTCCATTTCAGGGGCATATCCAGCTTGACCCGTACGCAAAATAATTCTTACGTCTTTGAGCTCGAGCGTATTCCGAATGTAACTGACTAACTGCAAACCGGCATTATCGTCGTCCATTACAACGTCAAGTAAAATGACCGCTATTTTCTTGCTGTGGAGTAGGACTTGACGCGCTTCAGCGGTTGAATAAGCATGCAAAAAATTGAGTGCGCGCGACTGAATTTTTAGGCCTTGCAGTGCGAACATGGTGGCGGAGTGTACATCTGGATCATCGTCGATAATTAGGATGTTCCAAGGGCTCAGCTCAACTAGACTTTGATCAGCCAAAGCCTGGATATCATCTTCAACGAAGAATAGGGCGTCTTCTTGATTTGATAATTCGTTCATGAGGGCTTTTATCCGCGGACACGAGCAGACTCGCAGCGCTTGGTAAAGTTGCTATAGAGAAGCTTATTGTAGGGTTTATTTCCGAGAATAAACTAAAATGCTGAAAAAAAAGGCGCTCAAAGCGCCTTTTTTTGTTGTTTAAAATCACTTACAGGATTTCACTGGCATGATCCGCTAAACGTGAACGTTCACCTCTTGCCAAAGTAACATGTCCGCTATGTGCCCAACCTTTAAAACGGTCAACGACATAGGTCAAACCACTGGAGCCTTCGGTCAAATAGGGGGTGTCGATTTGTGCGATATTTCCTAGGCAAACGATTTTTGTTCCAGGGCCTGCACGCGTCACCAAAGTTTTGACTTGTTTAGGTGTGAGGTTTTGCGCTTCATCGATAATCAAGAACTTGTTCACAAAGGTTCTGCCGCGCATAAAATTGAGTGACTTAATCTTGATTTTGGATCGAATTAAGTCTTGTGTCGCAGCACGTCCCCAATCACCTGCGTCGCTGTCTGACTTATTGAGAACCTCGAGATTGTCGTCGAAAGCGCCCATCCATGGAGACATCTTCTCTTCTTCCGTACCTGGCAAGAAGCCGATATCTTCACCGACGGGAACCGTGACGCGAGTGACGATAATTTCGTTATAGTTTTTCGTTTCGAGGACTTGCGCCAGTCCCGCTGCTAACGCCAGCAAGGTTTTGCCAGTACCAGCTTGGCCTAAGAGCGTCACGAAATCACACTCTGGATCCATCAATAAATTCAATGCGAAATTCTGCTCGCGATTGCGTGAGGTGACACCCCATACACTATGCTTGGAATGACCGTAATCACGCAAGGTTTGCAGCACCGCAGTTTTGCCGTTAATTTGGCGCACCTGGCCGTAGAAAGAGGCCTCACCATTATTAGGTTCAAGATACACAAATTGGTTCACCAACAGACTAGGAATCAATGGCCCTGTGATGCGGTAAAAAGTCGTACTGATGCCATTACGATTTTCTTGCCAGGTCTCGATTCCCTTCCCGTGTTTGCTCCAGAAGTCAGCCGGCAATTGAATGATGCCGGTATAGAGCAAGTCAGAATCTTCGAGTACATGATCGTTGAAATAATCCTCTGCTGGCAAACCTAAAGCTCGCGCCTTAATACGCATGTTGATGTCCTTCGACACCAAGACGATAGGGCGGCCAGGGAACTCAACTTCTAAAGCTCGAACAACCGCTAAAATTTGATTGTCGGCTTTGCCTTGAGGTAAGCCTTGCGGGAGAGCGCCACCTTGCAACTTGGTTTGAAAGAACAGGCGTCCTTTCGCATCTTTATTGCCCAGCTTAGAGAGCAAAATACCTTGTTCAATATCATCACTATCGATATCGCCAACTAGCGCATCCAATGAACGAGAAATCTGCCGCGCATTGCGTGCGACTTCGGACATCCCTTTTTTATGATCATCAAGCTCTTCCAAAGTGATCATCGGAAGATACACATCATGTTCCTCAAAGCGGAATAGCGAGGTTGGATCATGCATCAAGACGTTGGTGTCCAACACAAACATCTTGGTGATGCCTTTTTTGTCGGCGACGCGACTAGCGATAGATTTTGCAGGATTCTCCTTCGCGATTGCTTTAGTTTGAGATCGGGTCGCGCTCACTTTCTCGACGCTTGCCTTGCTCTTGACCACTGCAGGAGATTTTGATGCAGTGGCTTTATGAGTTGAGGTTTTTTGTTCGTTAGTTGTACGAATGTTTGATTTTCCTTTATCTGCTTTGGGGTAGTCTTTGGGAGACAGCAAGGCCGCGGGTTTAGTCGGCATTTTGGGCAGTGGCATCAGAACCTCATTGAAAAGTAAAAAACAGGTTTAACAGGACCTTTATACAACAACTACGTACCGGCTCTTAAATAAACGTCGTACGCCGAGTAAGTGCAGACGCTTTAGCAACAAATAATTCTTGTAAGCCAAAAAGTAAAAGCCGCTTAAGAAGACGCGTACATCTTCTTAAACGGCTTTTGTTTGATCTCTGATGATTTCAATTATTTGCTTTGGCTCACAAAATCTAATACGGCTTGAGCGTGATCTGCAACTTTCACTCCACGCCATTCTTTCACTAATTTGCCAGCTTCGTCAATAATAAATGTGCTTCGCTCTATACCACGCACTTGTTTGCCATACATATTCTTCATTTTCATGACGTTAAACAACAGACACAATTGCTCGTCAGGATCAGTAATAAGCTCAAACGGTAGTGCTAGCTTCGCCTTGAAGCCCTCATGTGAACGCAAGCTGTCGCGGCTAATCCCAAAAATGACGGTGTTCTGAGCTAAGAGCTGTTCATGAATGTCGCGAAAAGCGATACTCTCTGTCGTGCATCCTGGGGTGTTATCTTTGGGATAAAAATAAAGAACAATTTTTTTACCAAGATAATCATTCAAACTGAAATCAACACCGCCAGTCATCGCTGCTGAAAATTGCGGGACTTGGCAATTGAGTGCACTTGGCACTGCGCTGGAACTATCTGACACAAGTTTCTCCTGCGTTGGTAGGTTTGTGGAGCGACTAGCACTTAAGTGAGTGCAACCAGTTCTCCAGAGCGTCCAGGGAGCTCAGCCCATGTTAAATCATGTATTGGCAATTCTTGGTCTCGAATGTTGGCATGATATTGCCCCATCGAAACGCATTGATATCCTTGTTCTGCCCAGCCATTGAGCAATTCCACTAAGATGGGGGCAAGTTTCTGGCCTTCAAGCTCCGCATGCATAGTAAATACGTGGTTTCTCGGTTCGGCCGTGAGTGATAACAAATGACTCGCTATATTCGTCTCATTGATGAGTTGACCATTCACTTCGACACCTAAGAGTTCGTCTAGCGTTGGCAGCGTGGTCGGCATTTGCACACATTGATACACGTGACCTTCATGACGCAAACGGTATGGCCCCGCAAGCGGATTCGCTAAATTCCCATCTTCTTTAAGCATGGCACGACCATCAGATGCATACTGCACCTGATAACGATCTAATTGTGCAAATGCTTCCGGATTCATTTGCCATCCAGCCGCTCCGTAAGTCCTAGGAGGGGCGCCGAAAACCTCTAGGTAACGCTCATAGGCAAGTGCCATTTGTTTGCGAGTCCAACTTTCGCTTCGCTTACGCACATTGTCTTGCCATACAACATGATCCCAAGTATGAATCCCACATTCGAAACCAGCGCGCTTGACGCTGCGCATTTCTTCAACACAGAGTTTGCCGATATCCGGCCCAGGCAGCATCACACCGTACATCAAGGTTTTGAGACCATAATGTTCAAGCACAGAAGTGCGAGACACTTTACTAAAGAATCCCGGCCGAAATACACGGCGCATTGCCCAACCCGTATGGTCTTTACCAAGCGAGAACAAGAACGTCGCGTTCGCTTGGTGATGTTTCAAAATGCGAACCAAATTAGGCACGCCTTCACGTGTGCCGCGGTAAGTATCGACATCAATTTTTAAAACAATCGTAGGCATTAATCTTTGGGTTCTTAAGTGGGGTTCAAAAGCAAAAGCGGCCAAGCTAGGGCCGCTCATTCAAACTGATCACGATAGGGATCAGACTATCGCTATGGGTGCATCAATCCATCAAGGCGCGAGCTTGACCTACTTGATCGCGGTAGGCATCAAAAATATGGCGCATCGCATCAGCCATTGTCGTGGTCGGCGCCCAACCCAATTCTTCGCAGGTATTGGTAATTTTAGGAACACGGTTTTGTACATCTTGATATCCGCCGCCGTAGTACGCTGCAGAAGTTGTTTCGGTCAATTGCACTTTCTTCGCAGAATCAGCGTATTCTGGGTATTCTGCTGCCAAACTCAACATCATTTGCGCTAATTCACGAATTGAGTGATTGTTGCTTGGATTGCCGATGTTATAGATTTTTCCTGATGCAACGCCGTCTTTATTCGCAATGATGCGTACCAAGGCATCGATGCCATCGTCGATATAAGTGAATGCGCGTTTTTGTGCACCACCATCAACTAGGGAAATGTTTTCTCCACGAACGATGTGTCCAAAGAATTGCGTCACTACGCGTGAACTACCTTCTTTCGGTGTATGAATAGAGTCCAAGCCGGCACCGATCCAGTTAAATGGGCGGAAGAGGGTGAAGTTCAAACCTTCCATGCCGTAGCCCCAGATGACACGATCCATCAATTGTTTTGCACAAGAGTAAATCCAACGAGGCTTGTTGATTGGACCGCAGATTAATTCAGAATTTTCTGGATCAAACTCTTCGTCGTGGCACATGCCATACACTTCTGATGTGGAAGGGAAAACTAAATGTTTGCCATATTTTGCAGCTGAACGCACGATAGGCAAGTTCGCTTCAAAATCGAGTTCAAAAACGCGCAATGGTTGCTTCACGTAAGTAGATGGTGTTGCAATCGCCACCAATGGCAAGATCACGTCACACTTCTTAACGTGGTACTCAACCCATTCTTTATTGATGGTGATGTCGCCTTCAAAGAAGTGCATACGTGGATGATTAATCAGGTCGCCCAAGCGCTCTGTTTGCATATCCATGCCATACACTTCCCAATCCGTGGTTTCGAGAATGCGTTTGGAAAGGTGGTGACCGATAAAACCATTCACGCCAAGGATGAGGACTTTTTTCATAGTAATTTCTCTTTAAATAGCTTTGGAATAATTAGAGACCTTGATGTTCTCGGCGCTTTGGCATCGAGATGCTAGTGCCACTCATCAGATCATGCGAAGTAGTACTTTACTTCTTCAATGCTTAATGTTTTGCCATCGCGCTGCAGTGCGAGAATTTTGATCGCTTTGCCATCGCCACAAATGCCAAAAACAGCATTATCCACTACAGATATGCCTTGGGGCAAATTTAAAGCGATTTCAGCAGCATCTTGACCGTAAAAACGTGCTTTTTCGATAATAAAACGTGATCCAGCGTGGTCAAAGAATGCCCCGGGATAAGGTGGTGCAACCGCGCGATGCAAGTTGTAGACATCCTTTGCATCTTTTGACCAATCAATTCGACCATCTTCAGGTTTGCGCCCGCCGAAATAACTCCCTTTACTCAAGTCATTCGCAGTACGGTTAGGATGTCCAGCTAGGATTCCAGGGAGGGCGGACCACAGTACCTGCTCCGAGGCAACGGTTAACTTACCAAAGACCTCAAAAGCAGTATCGTCCGGCAAGATTGGAACAGCGACCTGTTCAATGATCGCTCCAGCATCTGGCTTCACCGTCATTTCGTGCAAAGTTGCGCCGGTTTCGGTTTCACCGTGAAGAACGGCCCAATTGACCGGCACGCGTCCACGATACTTCGGAAGTAAAGATCCATGTAAATTATATGCACCTCGACTCGGGACATTCAGGATCTCTTCGCAGAGCATATTGCGATAGTAAAAACTAAAGATGAAGTCTGGTGCATAGCTCTTCAGTTGAGCAATAAACTCTGGCGTATTTGGGTTATCCGGCGTGACGCGCTCGATTCCGCATTCCGCACAGAGAGCCGCAACCGATTCGAACCAGATAGTCTCGTTTGGATTATCTTCATGGCTCACAACGAGCTTAATTTCTACCCCACGCGCAAGCAAGGATTTAATGCCTCGCACGCCAACGCTGTGGTAGGCGAACACAATTGCACTTGGTTTATTCATCGTCTTTTTGATGTTGAGTCTCTTGCTCAAGAATAGTTTGTACGACAAAACGAGGGCGACCCTGAACTTGCTGGTAAATGCGTCCTACATATTCACCTAATAATCCGATGCCAAACAAAATTACGCCCATCATAAAGAAAGCGATCGCGAACAAAGTGAATAGACCTTCGGCTTCTGCGCCGAGGAAAAATCGCCGGATTAGGAGTAATACGACCAAGCCGCCCGATAATCCGGAAATAATCATCCCTAGCATAGAAAAAATTTGCAGCGGCATGATCGAAAAGCCAGTCATCAAATCGAAATTCAAACGAATTAAGCTATAGAAAGAATACTTCGACTCGCCCGCTGTGCGTTCTTCATGCTCAACCACGATTTCCGTTGGCTTTCTTGCGAAGGTGTACGCCAAAGCGGGTACAAAGGTATTCACTTCACTACACTGATTAATTAGATTAATAACATTTCGACCATAGGCACGCAGCATGTTTCCTTGATCAGTAATCTTAATGCGCGTAATTTTTTCGCGAATGCGATTCATGGCTTTGGAGAGATAGGTTCTCCAAGCAGCGTCTTGGCGTTTCCGGCGAATCGACCCTACATAGTCATAGCCCTCTCGCATCTTATCGACCAAGGCGCCGATTTCTTCCGGAGGATTCTGCAAATCCGCATCCAAAGTAACCACTATTTCACCGCGGGTGGCCTGAAAACCAGCAAGAATGGCCATGTGTTGACCGTAATTTCCATTAAAAAGCACGACGCGAGTCACATCTGGGCGAGCCCGGTATTGATCTGCAAGGATCTCCGCCGAACGATCACGGCTGCCATCGTTGACAAACACAATTTCATAGCTAATGCCACGTGCAGCTAGCGCATCAAGGGCAGGATACAGGCGAGCATAGAGCTTGGCTAAACCGGCTTCCTCGTTGTAGACGGGAATGACAACAGAAAGTTCTGGACGCATGTTGTTTGTATTCAATTGTTATCTTAATTCTTGTGAAGGCAGGATTTTACCGCAGAGACTACACGTTCCACATCATTTTCAGTCATACTAGGAAATAGTGGCAATGTAACAATTTGCTTGCCCACACGCTCTGCGATCGGAAACATGCCGTCAGTAAATCCGCGCTCACGGTAGAGCGTAAAGAGGTGGATCGCACGATAGTGATAACCAAGACCAATGCCCAGATCAAGCATTTGCTGCATGAATTCGGCTCGAACCACACCTTCAGGCAGAACCAAGTGGAACATATGCCAGTTTGAGTGCTCAAAATCTGCAATCGGTAGTTCAGCTCCTGATTCGGATTCGAAGTCTTTACCAAAAGTTTTAAAATAGTGCTTGGCTAAGTGATGCCGTTTCGCATTGAATTCTTCGAGCCGTTTCAGCTGACCAAGTCCAATTGCGGCCGCAATATCAGTCATATTGTATTTACCGCCAAGCACATCAACATCAATGCCATCTAAACCAGAGCGCGACACACCTTGTAAGCGATATTTCTCTGCTAATTTCGCTTCGTCCTCGTTGTTGAGGACGAGACAACCACCTTCACCTGTCATGATGTTTTTATTGACTTGGAAGCTAAATGAAGCAAAGTCGCCGAATGAGCCTATGCGCTTTCCTTTCCAAGTTGAACCGATCGCTTGCGCGGCATCTTCCACTACGCGTAAATTGTGTTTCTTAGCGATCGCATACAGCTGATCCATATCGCAGGGGAGGCCACACATATGAACCGGAATGATTGCCTTGGTACGTGGAGTGATGGCGGCCTCAACTTTATTCAGGTCGATGTTATGTGTTTTCGAATCGATATCAACAAAAACAGGCGTCGCACCGGTTTCGATAATGACGTTCGCGGTGGCCACCCATGAGTTTGGAGTCGTAATTACTTCATCGCCAGCACCTATTCCAGCAATGCGCAAGGCGATCTCCATTGTGCACGTGCCAGAGTTAAAAGTGCGTACAGGCCGCCCACCAAAATAAGTGGACAATTTTGCTTCTAATTCTTTAACGTTTGGTCCACTTGTAAGCCATCCAGAACGCAAAACCTCGGCAACTGCGCTGATGGTTTCCTCGTCCATTGTTGGCTTTGTAAAGGGTAAGAAAGGGAGTGTAGAACTCATACAATATTCTCTATCAATGTGGATTTGAATTAAGGCTTGATCGCTGTCGCGGAAGCTTGAACAGGCAATGCGATGACCACCCGTTTAGGATCACTGCCAATTACACGCATGGGCACATTCATCTCTTTGAATTCCTCGTAGATCGCCGGTTTGACGAAAGCGATAGCCGATTTATTCGTTGTTGCCATTGCTCGCCACTGCGCAACGAAGTCCTCGCGTTTCGGGATCCATAACTGTGGTTGAATGCTTAAGCCAAAAGCCATTTCATCAGGATGTTCGACGAGGATCGTCGTCCTCTGCAAATAAAATGGTAGCGACTGCTCGTATCGTCCAACAGCAAAAATCGGCGTGTCCGATTTGAGTTCCGCTTGAATAGCAGGGACGTGGTAAAAGCCTGCACTGTACTTGCCCCATTGATCATGACCGATGAATACAACTTGTCCGGCCAGGTATGCACCAAAAGCCATCAACATTAGAGCTAAATCTCGTTTTTTATCAGTCAGGACCAAGGCTATTATTCCTGCGACTAATGCAAGTGCCGCCGCCGCATAGGTCCAAGGAATCATCGCTAAGTAAAAAGGAAGCTCATATGCATGCTTAGCGAGCCCCTCTATCTTAGCGGTGAAAAATAGGGAAAGGGCACCGATTACTGCAAGTAAAGCCGCATTAAGTTTAATTTGAAGACTGGACAGTTCTTCTATCGCGCACGCGATCAAGATCGCAAGTGCAGGAAATATCGGTAGGATATACGACGGTAATTTCGATCCCGAAATACTAAAGAAAAAGAAAATGAACACTGACCAAACGAACAGCATTTTTTTTGCTTGGAATTGGCTATTTTCTTTCGCAATCGCGCGTAGCAAACTTTGAATCAGCAGGCCTAACCAAGGAACGATACCAATGATCAGAAGTGGGAAGAAGTAGTACCACGCGCCACCACGTTTGTGGACTGTACTCGTAAAGCGTTGAAAGTGTTCATGAATAAAGAAGAAATGTGGATGTTCCGGATTTGCCTGCCAAACCAAGATAAACCAAGGGGTAGTAATCGCAAAGAAAAGAATTAGCCCCTTCCCCATATGCAGTCTTAACCAAAGGCCAAAATCGCGTGTCCAAAGTGTATAAATGACGAGAACAGCACCTGGAAGTACAAAACCAATCAATCCTTTTGACATCGTCGCCAACGCCATTCCGGCCCAGCTTAATAGCATGCCGTTGCGTTGTTCTTGCGCACTTGCACCGTCACGCTGTGCAAGTAGCAGGCCACATAAGGCGAGGGTCATCATGCCAGAGAGACCCATATCCAACGTGTTGATATGGCCCATCGCAGCCCAGTAGAAACTGGAACCGAGCACCAAAACTGTGGTGATGGCAATTCGACGACCATAAATTTTGAAAGCGGTGTACCCCGCCGCCAAAATACCTATCAAGCCACAAAGTCCCGTCCACAAACGGGCCTGCCAATCACCTAAACCAAATAAAGTAAAAGTGATCGCGTTCATCCAGTTTTGTAAGGGCGGTTTTTCAAAATACTTGATTCCGTTTAGCCGCAATGTAATCCAGTCACCAGTTGCAACCATTTCTCTTGCCATTTCGGCATAACGGCCCTCGTCGGTTGGAACCAAAGTGCGTGCGCCCAACATATAAAACCAAGTCACCAGGAATGCTATGGCTAATGCCCAGAGTGTCCGATTGGAATTGTAAGGAGAGTAGGGGAGCTTAGTTTTCATACTTTCTCCAAAATTAAAGCCAAGGCAACTTTGCGACCCTCGGCCATCAAAATATTGTAGGTGCGACATGCTGCTTGATTATCCATGCACTCGACCCCTTTATGCTGAGCACTCAGTTTCGCTATCAGTTTGGGATGAATAAAACGTTGTTTCTTACCGGTGCCGAGAATGACGACATCTGGCTCAGTCGCTGCGACTTGATCGAAATGCTCAGTGTTCAATGCCTCAAAGTTCTCGACGGGCCAATTCGCTGGCGCCACTTCAGGCAAAACGATAAGGCTATGTTCGAAACGCACGAGATTAAATTCAACGCCTAGATCATCGTATGCGGTCACAGTTTGATATTGTTGAGTATTGGTCGCGTGTAGCTTCATGTGGGTAATCGATAAAGAGAAAGTCGGCGCATTGTATCTTCTTTCACAGGAATGCTCAAAATTGAGCAGCATGAAACCAGTTAGTTAAATTCGGCTGATTTCCTGCGGTGATTGTTGACTATTTCTTCAATAAATTATGCTTTTTGCGCAAAGCCCAAGAGTAAAACTACATCAAACTACAAAACTCCTTAAATTATTTGGCGAAACACGTTGATAAAACAGCAGGCTTTGGGCAAAATGGATCATTCGGCAGTGCAGCATTTTAGTATCCTTACTCTTTTACGTATTATTTTTCGAAAGCAGTCCCGTGCGCCTCATCAAAAAATCCCAGAAACTTGCAGACGTTTGTTACGACATCCGCGGCCCAGTGATGGAAAAAGCCAAGCAGATGGAAGACGAAGGTCAAAAAATCATTAAATTAAACATCGGCAATTTGGCCGTGTTTAATTTTGGTCCTCCGGATGAAATCGTCCAAGACATGATTTTGAACATGCAAAATGCCGCGGGCTACACAGATTCGAAAGGTATGTTTGCGCCCCGTAAAGCCATTATGCATTACACGCAAGAGAAGAAAATTCGAGGCGTTACAATTGAAGATATCTATATCGGTAATGGTGCGTCTGAATTGATCGTGATGGGCATGAATGCGCTTTTGAATGCGGGGGATGAGGTCCTAGTACCAGCACCAGACTATCCTTTGTGGACTGCGGCAGTGAGCCTTTCTGGTGGCAAACCTGTACATTATGTCTGTGACGAAAGTGTCGGTTGGTTGCCAGATATCGAAGACATCAAGCGCAAGATTTCTCCCAATACGAAAGCGATTGTTGTCATCAATCCAAACAACCCAACTGGTGCTTTGTATCCAGTAGAAGTGTTGCAGCAAATCGTTGATGTCGCGCGCGAGCACCAATTGATTGTCTTTGCTGATGAAATTTACGATAAAACGCTATACGATGACGCCGAACATACTTCGATTGCGTCGTTGGCAGATGACGTCTTGTTTCTAACTTTGAATGGCCTCTCAAAAAATTATCGCTCTTGCGGCTATCGCGCGGGTTGGATGGTCATATCGGGTGATAAACGTTATGCGAAAGATTATATCGAAGGTCTCAATATGCTGGCCTCGATGCGCCTTTGCTCTAATGCACCTGGTCAGTTTGCAATTCAAACTGCCTTAGGCGGCTATCAGTCGATTAAAGATCTCGTCTCGCCGGGTGGCCGATTGCGGAAACAGCGTGATCTCGCGCATAAACTATTAACAGCAATTCCAGGTGTTAGTTGCGTCAAGCCCAAAGCGGCGCTGTATATGTTCCCCAAATTGGATCCGGAAATTTATCCAATCAAGGACGACCAAGAGTTTATTCAAGAATTACTGGTTGAACAGCGCGTGTTGTTGGTGCAGGGCACAGGTTTCAATTGGATTGCTCCCGATCATTTCCGTGTCGTATTTTTACCAAATACTGATGATTTGACGGATGCCATCGGACGCATCGCAGCCTTCTTGGAAGGTTATCGTCGACGTCATGGTACTGGCGAGTTCGCCGCCAAATGATTTAATCTGTTCTCGTGTTTGTTTCTTCTTTCATTTTTTAAAGTAAATAGTTCATATGAAACCCATCAAAGTAGGCCTATTAGGTTTAGGCACAGTCGGCTCCGGTACATTTAATGTTTTGAAGCGTAATCAAGAAGAGATTATGCGTCGCGCTGGACGTTCGATTGAAATTTCGATGGTGGCAGTGCGAAACGTAGAACGTGCGGAAGAAATTACCAAAGGTGAAGTTGAGATCGTCACGGATGGCAATCTCGTTGTGAATCATCCTGACATTGACATTGTGATCGAACTTATCGGTGGCAACGACATCGCTAAAGATTTGGTGCTGAAGGCAATTGCGAATGGCAAGCACGTTGTCACTGCCAATAAAGCCCTCATTGCGAAACACGGTAACGAAGTGTTCAAAGCTGCGCAAGACAAAGGTGTGATGGTGGCTTTCGAAGCGGCTGTAGCGGGCGGTATCCCAATCATCAAAGCCCTGCGCGAAGGCTTGACTGCCAATCGTATCCAATGGATCGCCGGCATCATCAATGGTACGACGAACTTCATCTTGTCTGAAATGCGCGACAAAGGCTTAGACTTTGCGACTGTGTTAAAGCAAGCGCAAGCACTCGGCTATGCTGAGGCTGATCCAACTTTCGATATCGAAGGAATTGACGCCGCACATAAGTTGACCATCATGGCATCGATTGCTTTTGGTATTCCAACACAATTCGACAAAGCCTATGTTGAAGGTATCACCAAGCTAGAAGCAACTGACATCGAGTACGCTGAACAACTCGGCTATCGCATCAAGCTACTTGGCATTACCAAGCGGAGCGAAGCCGGTATTGAATTACGCGTACATCCAACTTTAATTCCAGAAAAACGTTTGATCGCTAACGTCGAGGGCGCAATGAATGCGGTTCTGGTGCAAGGTGATGCGGTTGGCGCCACGCTGTATTATGGTAAAGGCGCAGGATCAGAGCCGACAGCTTCTTCAGTCATCGCCGATGTGGTTGATATTACTCGTTTGGCCTCTGCCGATCCCGAACATCGCGTTCCGTATTTGGCATTCCAACCGAATGCCCTCAGTGACTTGACAGTTCTGCCGATCGCCGAAGTGTTTACCAGCTATTACTTGCGTATGCGAGTGGAAGATAAGCCTGGTGTTTTGGCTGATGTGACGAAGATTTTGGCTGAATTCTCGATTTCCATCGACGCCATGCTGCAAAAAGAGCCCGGTGAAGGCGAATCCAAAACTGACATCATTATGCTGACGCATCAAACGCAAGAAAAGAATGTCGACGCGGCGATTGCGCGTATTGAAGCCTTGTCATCCGTGTCTGGCAAAGTGACGAAGTTGCGCCTCGAAGAGCTGAGTTAACTATTTGATCGTAACGAGGAACCGCTATTAGGAGGAAAGGAGCGCGAGTAAGCGCTCCTTTTTTTTGTCTGCGCCGCTAGAAAGTAGCGTAGGGATCAAGCCAATCTAGCTCACCGTTGTTTGTAGCGTCGCGTTTTAGACTGGAATGAAATATTCCATATGACGCGAGCCAAGCGTGAGTTCCAATAGACCAGAATTGTGTAGGGGGCCTTCGATTAACTTGCAAAAGTCGGTCGGTATATCGTGATAAATCTCCATCCAAGTATGCGCTTCTTCTTTGCTCTCCGGCCGCCTTTGTAGGCTTGGTGCCAGCCCTGCCGAACCAAGCGACTCGAAGGTTAAGCGCAAGCGCTGAAAAGCCTCGACCACATTTTTCTCGTCAGCCGTTTTTGCTTTGTAATAGACGTAACAATCCATTTTCTACTCAGTCACGTCGAGGTAAGCGTAAGGTAAAGCTTGGAAATTTAAGAGTGGTCCGTCAATTGCACCGAGGTGAACTTTACCTTCCTCTTGGTCTGCAAGTTTGATCTCCACCAAGCATACAAAGTTGCCGGTAAAGTCTCTCTCAGCATTGACGATCATGCCACAAGGTTGGCTAGTATCGTTTTCAGAAAACACCTCGGTAGCAATAGCAATCTCATCGGTAGCCACTGTGGCGATTGCCATTCGACGTTTAAGCTTTCCTAAATATTGGCTACGCGCGACGATCTCTTGCCCTGGATAGCAGCCTTTGCGGAAATTGACACCACCGATCAATTCGAAGTTCACCATTTGCGGCACGAATTGCTCTTTAGTTTGCTCCCGAACTTCAGGTATGCCTGCCCAAATATCACCGAGGCGCCAAATTTGTGGATCGACGATAAGATTGCCCGTCATTAAAGAATCGAGCAAACCCTCAAGCACCAAGCGGGGCACGAACCATTGATATCGAGCCGAATTGAAAGCGTCGGCGCGACGTATCAGAACACCTACCTCAGCTGTCATCGTTTGGTTGGTTTCCACAGGAAGCTGCGGAAAATGGTTTAACAAAAAGGTTTCGGCCGCAGTTCCACTCAAACCAATCAGAGAATAGGTTTCACTCACATCTTCAAGTTTAGCTTTAGCGCGCATGACGAACATTTGCAATCGTTTTTGTAGTGCCGGCTGCAAACTTGCAGAACACTGCAAAAAGAGGTCTTGTTGCTGTTTCCAATAGTAGAAACTGGCCAACATCCGACCTTTGGGAGTGCAGTAGGCAGCGTATCGTGCTTCACCTTCTTTTAGACGATCTACATCATTGCTAAGCTGATTGTGCAGGAAACTGGAAGCATCATCGCCGCTGAGCTTGATAATGCTTTGTCCCGATAGCAGGCATACATATCCAGCTTGCAGTGATTCTGCATTGGCAAATGCTTCTACAGACTTGGAATTGGATTGAAAAGTTTGTTCTAGGCTACTCATTCTTCACTCTATTTCTCTTTTTTTGTGTCAATGCGGTTTGATCCCATTTACAATGGCATCCGTTTTCCGTGATTATCGCAGCAAATTTGATTCAGTGTTGACATGGCATTTTTGAAAAAACTTCTATTATGGGTAATTGTGCTATTCCTATGCCTCGGTGCTGCCGCATCCTGGGCTTTCTATCGCTGGATTGACACACCCATTTTGAACGAAAAGGGTTCTATTGAATTCACAATCAAAAGTGGAAGTAACATCCGCAGCGCCACACGGCAGTTGAATGCCGCTGGGATTCCAATTCAGCCCTATCTTTTTGAGCTGCTGGCCCGCGTACAGGGCAAAGCCGGTAACTTGAAAGCGGGTTCATTCGAGTTCAGTTCCACAGACACACCACGTGAACTTTTGCAAAAACTTGTTGAAGGCAAGTTCAGCTTGACCAGCCTCGGCATCATCGAAGGCTGGAGTTTCAAACAGATGCGAAATGCAATCAATGCCCATCCCCAAATTCGTCACGACACCATTACGATGTCCGATCGCGAATTGATGAAAGCGATTGGCAGTGAGTTTGAACACCCAGAAGGTTTATTTTTTCCTGACACCTATCGCTTTGCGAAAAATAGTAGCGATGTGCAAGTCTATCAATTGGCGCATCAAGCGATGCTGACGCGGTTAGATGAGGTCTGGAAAAGACGCGCAGAAAACTTACCGTATAAAACACCGTACCAAGCTTTGGTGATGGCTTCCATTGTCGAAAAAGAGACGGGTCAGGCTTCCGAACGCGGCATGATTGCCTCTGTGTTTGTGAATCGATTGAGAGTCGGCATGTTATTGCAAACGGATCCAACAGTGATCTATGGCATGGGAGATCAATTCAAAGGCAATATTCGTAAGCGTGATTTAACCACCGATACTCCTTACAATACTTACACTCGCACAGGCTTGCCTCCGACACCAATTGCATTACCGGGCTTGGATTCGCTGAAAGCAGCATTAAATCCCGAACCTAGCAATGCCTATTATTTTGTTGCCCGCGGCAATGGCACGAGCCAGTTTTCAGAAAACCTGAGCGACCATAACAAAGCAGTCAACAAATACCAGCGCTAGGTTTTTAGATATCTTTTTTTTGGAAAAAGTATGACAAAGAACGGTCAATTTATTACCTTTGAAGGCATCGATGGTGCTGGCAAGTCCACTCACATTCGCTTCGTTCAACAATTAATTGAAGATCACGGCATCAAGGTCGTCAGTACCAGAGAGCCGGGTGGCACAGAGCTGGGTGAGACCTTACGCAGCATTCTGCTGAATCAAAAAATGCACCTAGAGACAGAAGCAATGTTGATGTTCGCCTCGCGTCGAGAACACCTAGCGCAAGTGATCGAACCCGCTTTGGCGTCAGGCAAATGGGTGATTTCGGATCGTTTTACTGACGCATCATTTGCGTATCAAGGTGGCGGTCGCCATTTGTCGATAGAGAAATTGAACGCGCTCGAGAGGTGGGTTCATCCTCATCTACAGCCAGATCTGACTTTCTTGTTTGATGTGCCTATTGATGTAGCTAAAGCGCGCCTCGATGCGACGCGCACTTTGGACAAATTTGAGCAGGAAAATAGCGAGTTCTTCACCAATACCCGAAATGAGTATTTGCGTCGCGCGCGTGAGTTTCCAAATCGTTTTCGCGTGATCGATTCTACTCGTAGTATCGAAGAAATTCGTGCTGAAATTCAAGAGATCGTCAACGACTTGATCACAAAACAGCGCACCATGACGCATAAAAAGGCGACGCGATGAACAAGACTTTATTTCACTGGCAGCATGAAACCTGGCGTCAGATTATGGCGATGCGAGAACGTATGCCCCATGCGATTCTTTTGTATGGAGCCGAAGGTATAGGCAAGGCACAATTTGCCGAACATCTCGCAAAATCACTTCTGTGCGAATCACCAGCAATGGATGGCCACGCTTGTGGCGAATGCTTGTCGTGTAATTGGTTTGATCAATATAGTCACCCAGACTATCGCCGCGTGCGCCCGGGCTTACTTGATGAGGAAGAGGCAAGTGGCGAATCGGCGGATGCAGACGCCGAGCCTGAAAAGAAGTCAAAAGCAAGCAAAGCGCCGTCGAAAGAAATTGTGATTGACCAGGTACGCGCATTGGGCGACTTCATGAATATCTCAACCCACCGTCAAGGTACTCGTGTGGTGTTGCTCTATCCTGCTGAGGCCCTGAATATACCTGCAGCCAATGCCTTATTGAAGTCATTGGAGGAACCAAATCCCAACACCGTTTTCATACTGGTTTCGCATCGACTTGATCGGCTCTTGCCGACAATTTTGTCGCGCTGTCATAAATTGCCGTTGCATATGCCAAGCAAAGAAGAAGCTTTAGCATGGCTACGTCAAGAGGGGGTGAAGGAAGCCGAAACGTGGTTGGCGCAACAAGGAGGCGCGCCACTTCTTGCTTTGGAAATGGCGCAATCCGAAGACGTCAAAGAGCTACAGGAGTTTCTACAGGCTTTGGCAAAGCCAGATGTTGAGAATAGCCTTAAGCTCGCCGATAAAATGCAAAAAATGGAAATGCCGCGCACGGTGTCATGGTTGCAGCGGTGGCTCTACGATATTTTTAGCGTGAAACAAAGCGGAAAAATTCGCTACTATCCGAAGTATCAAAACGAGATAGAACGTCTTGCGTCTCGTGCTAGCAACGATAAACTGATGAAACTGATCAAAAGTGTGCAAGATCGACAAGCAATTGCCAGTCATCCGCTGTCTGGCAAGTTGTTTTTAGAAGATATGCTGTTAGAATATTCATCATCATTCCATTAAGCCATCATTTATTTGATGACTGACTTGCCTACTTCTCTTAATTCGTAAGAGAAACAAGTTCGGCGTAATGTTATTTGCAAAATCATTGGAAGAAACTATGGCAGACCTCCCACAAGACCCAGGCGTACCATTGAATATGCCGTCTCCCTCGAGACCCTCGGTATTGTCTTTGGCTATCAAAGAAAAGTCTGCCCTGTACTCAGCCTATATGCCATTTCTAAAGAATGGTGGAATTTTCGTTCCAACCAATAAGTCTTATCGCTTAGGCGAAGAGATTTATCTGATTTTGACCTTGCTCGATGATCCCAGTAAGTATCCAATCGCTGGCAAAGTCGCTTGGGTTACACCGGCTGGCGCAGGGAATAACAAGTCACAAGGAATTGGCGTACATTTCCCGAGTGATGAAAGTGGCATTCGTGTGAAAACGCGAGTTGAAGAAGTGTTAGGTGCGACCATACGCTCTTCGCGTGCTACCCATACTTTGTAGGGTATTTTGAAAAGAAAATATTCTGGTCTTTACCTTTTATTCGAGGCGCAGATTTGCGCCTTTGCTTTTTATTTTTATTCAAAATCAACATGAGCGCCAAGCCGTTTCAACACCGTATCGCCAAACTTGAAGATTTGCCAGCGATAGTTGCTATCTATAATTCGACCATCGCTTCTCGTATGGTCACAGCGGATACAGAAGAAATATCAGTCGAATCACGATTAAACTGGTTTCACGAACACAAACCTGAGCGTCGGCCTTTATGGGTGGTTGAAGATGCAAACGGAGAGATTCTCGGTTGGTTATCTTTTTCCAATTTTTACGGACGGCCTGCGTATTCTGGCACTGCGGAACTTTCTATTTATTTGCATGAGTCCATGCGACGCCGAGGTTTGGGGCGATATCTATTGGAACAAGCGATTCAATTTGCACCACAAATCGAAGTCCATACTTTGCTCGGCTTCATTTTTGGTCACAATATTCCAAGCATGAATCTATTCGCCTCCTTCAACTTTGAAATTTGGGCAAATATGCCAAGGGTTGCTAATCTCGATGGTATAGAGCGAGATTTGATCATTTTCGGCAAACGTGTCGCCTAAAAAAGAGAGTGTTTTATACAAGACGAGAGCACGATCCACCTGTAAGTTGGGGATGTATTCTAGGTATTGCAGCACAAAAGAGGTAAAATGCGGGTTATCCACTAGCCATCTCTCTTTGCGCTCAAATTAGCGCAAGCAGCAACCCATTCAGGAATCCCCACTATGTTGAGTTATCGTCACGGCTTCCATGCTGGCAATCATGCAGACGTTCTTAAGCACTTTGTGCTTATCGAACTACTCAATTATTTAAATCAAAAAGATACAGCCTATACCTATGTCGACACCCATTCGGGTGCTGGTTTGTATTCCTTAGACACTGGTTATGCGACGAAAAATGCAGAGTACGAGACAGGTATTGCTCCTCTCTGGAATAGGGATGATATTCCTACCGCACTACAGGTGTATCTCGATGTGATTCAAGACCTCAATCAGAGTGGCAAGTTGCGTTACTACCCTGGTTCACCCTATTGTGCAGACCAAGTCATGCGTGAACAGGATCGTTTGCGTTTATTTGAATTGCATCCGAGCGAAATCAAAATTCTGAGTGAAAATTTCAGAAAACTTGAAGCACACAAAGCAGAGCAGGGGATTCGGCCGAGTACGCGCGGTAAACGCATCATGATCAATGCTGGCGATGGCTTCGATGGCCTGAAAGCACTGCTTCCACCACCATCACGACGCGCCTTAGTTTTGATTGATCCTCCCTACGAAGTCAAAGATGATTATCGCCGCGTTAAAGTGTGCCTAGAAGATGCGGTGCAGCGCTTTCCAACAGGTGTGTACGCAGTTTGGTACCCTGTTTTGTCTCGCATCGAATCAAAGCAGTTGCCAGAACGTTTGAAACGCATTCCCGGTAATGGATGGTTGAATGTCACCTTAAGCATTTCAGGTCCAAGCCCTGATGGTTTTGGACTGCATAGTAGTGGCATGTTTATTATCAATCCACCTTGGACATTGGAAGCAACTTTGCGCGAAGTGATGCCGTATTTGGTTCGCGTTTTAGGTAAAGATGCTGGAGCTCGGTACACCATCGAATCCGGTGAAACGGAAGTCCTTAAGTCCGAGCGCACTCCTCGAACGACTACGCAACGCCCAATGCGTAGCGCAGATCGCCCATCTGATGCCCGCAATGGTCGACCAAGTGCGGCACCGGCACGACAAAATACCCGCGTTGCCCGTCCAGCGAATCTCAATAAGAGTCGTGGTCGTTAATTAATTACCTTGTATCGATACGACAAGCAGAGGGCTTTACTGCTCGGTCTCGTGTATCATTTGAGGGCAAAATAGCAATGACTATTTGCCTTTAAAATGACTACAACAATAGAGACGAGAATGAGTGCACAACTGGAAAAATCCGGCAGTATTGCGGTGATTCGTATCGACAATGCGCCTATCAATGGCTTAGGTTTGGCGACAAGGACCACAATCAGCCAACATCTACAATCTTCATTAGATGCCTCAGAAATTTCGGCAATCGTTTTGATTGGTGCCGGAAAGGCTTTCTCAGGTGGCGCAGACATCAAAGAATTCGGAACAGACAAAACATTTGCGGAACCAT
>CANHZI010000028.1 GCA_947464955.1 Oxalobacteraceae bacterium | reverse complement strand
CGTCATCGTCAAGCCTTGATGTTTGGTGGCCCGGGTACGAATGGCCGTGGGAATGCTAAACAAATCGTTTGCCCTTTACATCGTTGGACTTACGATCTCAAAGGCGAATTGATTGGTGCGCCTCACTTCGCCGACACGCCTTGCTTGAATCTCTCCCGCACGCCTATCCAAAATTGGAATGGCTTACTGTTTGAACAAAACGGTTACAACGTCATGGAAAAAATGGCGAAGTTATCGGTGACCAAAGATTTAGATTTCACGGGCTATATGCTAGACCACGTGGAAGTGCACGAGTGCGATTACAACTGGAAGACCTTCATCGAAGTGTATTTGGAAGATTACCATGTAGAGCCTTTCCATCCTGGTCTTGGCAGCTTTGTTACTTGTGACGACTTAACTTGGGAGTTTGGCGAAGATTACAGCGTGCAAACAGTAGGCGTGCACAAAGCTTTGTCGAAGTCTGGCTCAGAAAAATATAAGGCGTGGCAAGAGCAAGTCTTGAAGTTCCGTGGCGGCGAACCACCGAAGTACGGTGCTATTTGGCTGACTTTGTATCCGAACATCATGGTCGAATGGTACCCCCATGTTTTGGTCGTATCGACTCTATGGCCTACCGCAACCGGTAAGACTAAGAACGTTGTCGAATTCTATTATCCAGAAGAGATCGTCTTGTTCGAACGTGAGTTCGTGGAAGCAGAACGTGCGGCCTACATGGAAACCTGTATTGAGGACGATGAAATCGGCTTACGTATGGATGCAGGCCGCAAGATTTTGTTTGACCGTGGTCAAAACGAAGTTGGGCCGTATCAATCGCCAATGGAAGATGGTATGCAACATTTCCATGAATGGTATCGTCGTAAGATGCAGTTCTGAGCAGGATAATCTGGGGAAGCGAAGGCTTCCCTTAATTTTTTCTCTGACTATTTTTTAAAATTTCCCTCCTCCTTTTTTTTGATTTTCTATGCAAGCACTGTGGATGTTAGCGGCAACCTTCTTCTTTTCTGTGATGGGGGTATGCGTCAAGCTTGCTTCAGATACGTATACAACGGCTGAGATTGTCACCATCCGTGGAGCGGTTGGTGTACTGGTGACCTTCTTTCTGATGTGGTGGGGAAGTGGCACTTTGCGTACTCCTTTGGTAAAAGGCCATATCTGGCGTGGCATTTTTGGCGTGACTTCGCTATGGTTGTGGTTCTATTCGATTTCCAAATTGCCTTTATCATTATCGATCACGCTCAGTTATATGTCGTCGATCTGGGTGGCTGTGATTCTGTTCACAACATCATGGTGGAAAAATCGCGGCAAGCAAGTCGTACATATACCGCAAAGTTTGATGTGGTCGATTTTGTTAGGCTTCATCGGTGTGGTGATGTTGTTGCGCCCGACTATTCGTCCCGATCAAATTCCCGATAGTATTGTCGCTTTGGTTTCTGGATTCATCGCCGCACTCGCCTATATCCAAGTGCGGCAAATGGGTGTGGCGGGTGAGCCTGAGTATCGCGTGGTGTTTTATTTTTCTTTGGTTTGCACTCTATTCGGCTTGCTCGGGCAAGTCAGTGAATTTAACGTGCTCTCTGCCCAGCAAATCGCCGCTCATCAACAACATTTACTCTTCGGATGGCAAGGTATCGCACTTCTGTTAGGTGTCGGGATTTTTGCCTCGATGGGGCAACTCTTCATGACTCGCGCCTATCGCCTTGGCAACCCCCTAGTTGCCGCCAATTTGCAATATGTGGGCATTGTGTTTACCAGCGCATTTGATATCTGGATTTGGAAAGTGAATTTGAGCTGGATCAGCTGGTGCGGTATTGCGGTTATTCTCGCAAGCGGTATGATAGCTTCTAGTTTTAATAGTCAAACCCCGACCGCTGTCGACTAAGACGTTTGCACTACATTTTCGTCGTACGGCATGAATTCTCGATGAGGAAAAAAATGTTTTCAACTTTAATTTCGGCAGCAGAACTGGCACATATTAAGGATCAAGCGAAGTTGGTGATTGTCGATTGTCGGCATGATTTAATGGATGCAGCAGCCGGTAAGAATGCCTATGATGCTGGGCATATCGCAGGCGCTGTGTTCGCCAATTTGGATCAAGATTTGTCTGGCGCTAAAGTCGGCAGTGATGGCAAATTTCGAGGCCGTCATCCTCTGCCACAAACGGATGATTTGATATCGGCACTGCGCCGTTTTGGCATCGATCACGATAGCCAGGTGGTTGCCTATGATGCGCATGGTGGCATGTTTGCGGCGCGCTTATGGTGGTTGTTGCGGTCGATCGGTCATCCAGCGGTCGCCGTCCTCGATGGCGGCGTGGCCGCGTGGACTGCGCTTGGTCATGCGCTGCAAATCGAAGCGCCACAGCCTGCTTTAGGTAATATTGAAGTCCGCGCAGGCTTAACGCGACAAGTCGATGTTAATCAAGTTTTGTCAAATCTGAATGTTCCAGCCGATCAGCAACTGCAAGTCGTCGATGCGCGCGCCGCAGATCGTTTCCGTGGAGAGAATGAAACGATAGACCCTGTTGGCGGGCATATTCCAGGCGCCGTGAATCGCTTTTTCAAAGATAATTTAGACGCCAGTGGTTTGTTCAAATCAGCGCAACAATTGCGCGAAGAATGGCAGGGCAAGATACAGAGCCCGCAAAAAGCGATTATGCAATGCGGATCAGGTGTGACAGCTTGTCATAACTTATTAGCCTTGGAAGTTGCTGGTTTGAGCGGCGCGGCTTTGTATCCAGGCTCGTGGAGTGAATGGTGTGCCGATGCAAGCCGACCAGTCGCGGTCGGTGCAGTATAAATTGGTTTAATCGACGTGCTGTTGTGTGACAAACAGCACCAACAGCACACCGCAAGCGACCAAGATAATTTGAGGGATGGTTTCCTTAAGTGTAGCGCGGCGCTGCATCTGCGGCATTAAGTCACTGACGGCAATATAGATAAAGCCAGAGGACGCGAGCACCAAGACGTAAGGTATCAAGGAACTGGCTTTATCTAAAGTGAAGTAGCCGATCACGCCACCGAGTACAGCCATGAGGCTGCACAGCAAGTTGTAGAGGTAGGCTCGCATGCGTGAAAAGCCAGCATTGAGTAATACGATAAAGTCGCCGACTTCTTGTGGAATTTCATGGGCAATAATCGCTAAAGCGGTCACCATGCCGAGATTCGGATCTGCTAGAAAAGCGGCAGCGATCAAAATGCCATCGGTGAAATTATGCATGCCATCACCAATCAAAATCATCCAGCCCGCTTTGCCTGCTTCGTGCGCATCATGACCATGTTCATGATGATGTCCGTCACCTTCGTGATGATGCGAGTGACGTAAAATCGCAAATTTCTCGAGCAAGAAAAACGCCAGTAAACCACCCAATAAACAGCCAAACAAAGAGCGTACGTCGGCGCCAGACTCGAAAGCACGTGGCAGAGCATGCAAGAGTGACGTCGATAGCATAATACCTACCGATAAACTGACCATGCGTTCGACCAGTTTGGAAAGTAAGGAGAATGAAAATATCGCGGCGAAACTAATGCTCAACACACCAGCAATGGTTGTGGTGAAGAGAATGGATGTTAAAGTGGAATGAATTTTTGACCTCGAATCTACAACAGCTTTGCAATTGCATTGCAACTAGGTTGCGATTAGACCATAAATACACCTAAACTGCAATTTGCAGCATGCTTGGATGAAGCCATAAATGCAAATTTCCAGCGCTTCCTTCACGCCTTGTTTTTTTCAATTTTTCCCATTTTGAGCTTGTTCTTCTGGGCATTTTTGAAGACGTTCGCTCATTTCCTTGATCATATCCAGACGTTTTTTATCTTCTAAAAAAATGGGTGTTCCGTCTTTTTCCTGACCAACTTCAATCGGCGCTACGATCAACAGCGCAGACAGTTTTTTTCTATCTTCATAACACTTATTGGAAAGCTGTCTTTGTGCGTCACGAGCAGCACCTTCGGCTTCTTGTCTGTTCGCTTCTTTGGTTCTGTTGATCTGATCTTGTTCATATAAACGTCGTAGCGTAAGCGCTTTTTGTTCTTTTACTTCTTTCGTTTCAGTCGGTGGCTTAAGAATCTCGACATCGCGAACTTGGGTCGCACCTTTCGGGCACACACTCGCAAAAATCTTCTTGCCTTCACTGTCGCGGCATTCTCTCACTTGGCCATGGAGTGATAGGCAAACTGTGCTCATGCCCAGGAAGCAAAGAAATTGTTTCCAAGGAAGTTGGGAAAGTGCAGTGTTCATAGCAAATAATGAGTTGGACGATACGTTCCACAATATACCCTAGACGCGAAGTTGTGGAGATATTCGTGAATGTTGGTAAGTCTAAATCGAAAATAGATTGCTATAAATATTATCAAGAGATTTAAATTGGACTGTAATTGTCAATGCTATAATATGTTTTTTAAATTACTGTTTAGTGAATCCTATGCGTTCAACACTCAAATTCGTGACCTCTGCAGTCATGCTTTGTTCTCTAGCAGCATGCGGTGGAAACGATAATATCGATGCCCAATCTGAACGTGCGATGGCGGGCCCACCGGATATGGAACTGGCAGCAGATGATGGCCGGCTCGCGGCTGGTTCTGAACATGTGCTGGCGGTGCATGTTGATGGTCGTGTGTTCGCCTGGGGAAGAAATGATTTTGGTCAGTTGGGTATCAATAACAATACAAGTTCTAATACAGCGGTTAATGTAGTTGGATTAAGTGCGGTGAAATCGGTGTCGGCTGGCGAACTTCACTCTTTAGCACTGAATCGCGATGGTTCAGTTTGGAGCTGGGGTAGCAATGCGCAGGGCCAATTGGGGACGGGTTTCATCTCTTGGGAGCGGGTGCCAGTGAGAGTGAATGGCATTAGTAATGTTCGTTCGGTAGCCGCGGGTACTATTCACTCTGCGGCTGTCACAACCAACGGCAATGTATGGGGTTGGGGTAGAGCATCCTACTTGGCGAGTAATTTGCCTAAACAAATTGTTGGCCTTACGAATGTACGCAGTGTGTCAGCTGGTGCGGATTACACTTTGATGCTGAAGAACGATGGAACAGTTTGGGCAATTGGCAGTAATGGTCAAGGACAGCTGGGTAACGGCAGCTTTGTCTCCGCCAGAACGCCAGTCATGGTAACTGGATTAAGCCAAGTAAAGGCAATCGCTGCGGGTGATAGTCATGCGTTAGCCTTGCTTCAAAATGGAACAGTCAAAGCCTGGGGCTTAAATACTAGTGGCCAGTTAGGTACGGGTGGATTACAGTCCAGTAGTACTCCGCTCTCAGTGCTCGGCTTGTCCGGCGTTAAATCGATTGCCGCAGGTGCGAAGACCAGTATGGCGCTTGATGTCAATGGGAACGTTAGTGCTTGGGGCGAAAATAGCAATGGTCAGCTTGGGATCGGTAATAAGACCCGTCAAACACGCCCGGTACTAGTGCCTGGCTTGAAAAAGTCATCTGCTATTTCAGTTGGTGCCGCTATGACGGGTGTGATTCAGGCAGACGGAATCGTAGCGATGTCAGGTAGTAATAGCAAAGGCCAACTTGGTGATCGTAGTTGGACAAACTCGACAAACCCGGTGCGTGTCCTTGGTGTTAGCAACGTTCGCCCACTCAACCTCGGCTGGGCAAGAGCCCAATAATAATCAAAAGCATTATTGGTTCAGTTGGTTGAAATAATGAGTACCGCTTGGTGCTCATTATTTTTTTGTAGAGACGATTTATGCAGGTTAGCCAAACGCATCACCACGATATACCGCCGTTACCAAGGCCGCTGCGCTTGACGCTGCCAGTGCTGTTATTTTGTTTTGCCTTGAACCTACCATTTGTACTTCCTTGGCATAGTCTGCCGTTTCCTTCGTTTAGTTCTGAATTTACTGCCTATATCTTAGGTCTTGTCGCTGTGCTCAGTCTGTTGATCGCACATAGGAACATCGCAACGATTGCTTTGCCCCGTAGTATTTTGACGCCAATTTTTTTGATGTTATTGGTATTAGTGCAGTGGAGTGGAGGCTACTTCGCGTACGCCAGTAATGCAATATTGACACTGATAGTTGCTGTTTGGTTGGGTTTGCTAATGATTGCTGGAGCCAATCTGAAAACCGTTTATGGCTTGCCCAATACAGTAACAGCGTTTGCGTATTCGATCATGTTGGGAACTGTGGTTAGCGCCATGATTGGCATTGTCCAGTTCAGCGGATACGCAGAATATTTTGCCGGTTTGCTGGCAAGCCCGATGCCTTTGGCTGAGTCCGGTGTCTACGGGAACATTGCGCAACAAAACCACTACGCAAGTTACCTCGCATTTGGCATCGGTGCAGTATCTTATCTACGTTTGAAAAGGCAAATTTCATCCTTATTTACACTAGCCATAGTCATATTATTGATCAGCGGTCTGTTTCTTTCGGCATCGCGCAGTGCCTACATTTATGTATTTGGTTTTTCGCTGATCGCATTGGGGTTGCGTGTCTCTTCCTGGACGGCGAAGGAGCGTTCACGTCTCTATTTAATCCTAATTTTTGGTAGCGGATTGATTTTATTGGTCGGCTGGGTGTTGGTGTCGCAAGGAATCATGCTGCCTCAGCTACAACGATTGTTTAGCTTGTCAGAAAGTGTTGGCACGCGTCTTTTTCTGTGGCAGCACAGTATCTGGATGGTGCAGGACTCTCCGCTACTAGGCGTTGGTTGGGATGCTTTTGCCTGGAAATTAACGGAGCAAATTGGTCTTGGAAACACTCCGAATGTTTGGGGTGTCGATCAATATGCCCACAATATTATTTTGCAGCTATTGGCGACAACGGGCGTACTTGGTTTGCTCTTAATAAGTGCCCCGCTTGTACTGAGTATTTCTTGGCAGAGTTGGCGCCAGTGGTCATCTGAACGTATATTCGTCGTCGCCCTGCTAGCAGTCTTGCTGATTCATAGCTTGCTTGAACAACCGCTTTATTTCGCATACTTCTCAATCTATGGAGCAATACTTATGGGCTTTGTAGATTCCAAGCCTTGCTTGATTCGATGGGGGCGTTTGCAAATGGTATTGCTCAGTCTATGCGTGCTCGTTCTTCTTTGTTTTGCTGCATACTTGGGATCTCGATATAAACAATTCGAAGCCTTGTTCAATCACACAAACACAAACTTGGGTCATGCCAAGCAAGTGGATGAACAACTGCAATCATTGCATCATGTGCAAATCTTGAAACCGCTTGTTGAGGGCTATGCACCAGAACTCATTGTTCCACACGAGTCCTCAGTCAAAGAGAAGCTAGCCCTAAATCAGCGGCTAATTCGATTTGCGCCACTTCCGGAAAACATGTACCGCCATGCCGCACTACTTGCGGAAAATGGGCAGCTGGATGAGGCCCAACATCAATTGCGCAAATCGATATTGGTATACCCCAACTTGGCCACCAACTACCTCGAAAGGTATCGTGCTTTAGCCGCCGAGAATCCTGCTCTATATGCAGAACTCGCGATATTTATGGAGCAGGAGATCGATCTGTATCTTAAGAAGTAAGCCTAATTAGAGGCGTTGTGCAAGAGCTTTGAAATTGCTGAGCGTAGACGAGACGGATCGGTCTGGGGAGCAAAACGTTGAATATTGCTGCCATCGCTAGCGAGCAAGAACTTTGTGAAATTCCATTTGATCGATTGACTCCCGAGTATGCCAGGCGCACTTTGCTTTAGAAACTGAAATAAGGGGTGAGCGCGTTCTCCATTGACCTCGATTTTGGCGAACATCGGAAAACTTACACCATAATTGCGTTGGCAAAATTCTCCGATGACGAGGTTTCCCTCCGGCTCTTGCGCGCCGAATTGATTGCATGGGAAGCCTAATACCATCAGACCTTGGCTGTGAAATTCTTGGAACAAAAGCTCGAGAGCCGCATATTGTTCCGTGTAAACGCAACGACTAGCGGTATTGACTACGAGGTAAGCTTTGGCTTGAAATTCACTGAGCTTGACATGCTTGCCGTCGATCGTCTCGACGGCAAAGTCTAAAAAACTCATACGATGCCTAGATGTTGCGTGCCCGCAGAAAGATCTCGATTACTTGCGTCTTTTCCGCGTAGTTTGATGGCGAGGCGTAATTCATTCACGGAATCGGCATTTCTTAAAGCATCTTCATAGGAAATGAGGTCCGCCTCATGCAAGTCAAATAGGGACTTGTCGAAAGTCATCATACCGAGCTCTTCGGATTTCTTCATGATTTCTTTGATCTCATGCACGTCACCTTTAAAGATGAGGTCAGAAATCAACGGAGAATTCAATAAGATTTCAATTGCGGCAACGCGGCCTTTTTGATTGCGCATCGGGACCAAGCGTTGGGAGATCACAGCTTTAAGATTGAGTGATAAATCCATCAGTAATTGCTGGCGTCGTTCTTCTGGGAAGAAGTTGATCATACGATCGAGCGCTTGATTCGCACTGTTAGCGTGTAAAGTTGCTAAGCACAAGTGACCTGTTTCGGCGAAAGCGATAGCCAAGTCCATCGTTTCGCGTGAACGGATCTCGCCGATTTGAATCACGTCAGGTGCCTGACGCAAGGTGTTCTTGAGTGCGATTTCCCAGTCGTCTGTATCAATCCCTACTTCGCGTTGAGTGATGATGCAATTGCCGTGAGGGTGTACGTATTCGATTGGATCTTCAATAGTGATGATGTGGCCATGACTATTTGCGTTGCGGTGACCGACCATCGCCGCCAATGTGGTGGACTTACCTGAGCCGGTCGCGCCAACCATAATGACTAAACCACGTTTAGTCATTGCGATGTCCCGCAATTGATTTGGTAGACGCAACTCTTCGAAAGTTGGAATTGCAGACGTAATAGTACGAAGTACCATCCCCACTTTTCCTTGTTGTAAAAAAGCGGAAACGCGGAAACGCCCCAGTCCAGGTGGGTTGATCGCAAAATTGCACTCTTTAGTCGATTCGAACTCAGAAGCTTGACGGTCGTTCATGATCGCGCGAGCTAGGTCGATCGTGTGCGCCGAAGTAAGCACTTGGTTGGAAACCGGTTTGACTTTGCCATCAATTTTGAAGGCAGGTGGGAATTCGGCAGTGATGAAAAGATCGGAGCCATTCTTGCTCAACATCAGTTTGAGCAAATCGTTCATAAATTTGGTGGCCTGATCGCGTTCCATGAAACGTCCTTAAAAAATACAAAAAAGATTGAACAAAAAATTAGCCAGGGAAGTTCTCTGGAATTTTCGCTGCAGCGCGGGCCGTGGCTGCAGAGATGACATTTCGTCTCACCAGATCAGATAAGTTTTGATCGAGCGTTTGCATGCCCATATTGCTACCCGTTTGAATTGCGGAATACATTTGCGCAATCTTTGCTTCACGAATCAAATTTCGAATCGCAGGCGTTCCGACCATAATTTCATGTGCCGCGACACGGCCGGAACCATCCTTGGTCTTCAGCAGGGTCTGGGAGATAACCGCTTGCAGAGATTCAGACAACATCGCCCGCACCATTTCTTTTTCTTCAGCTGGGAAGACGTCGATAATACGGTCAATCGTTTTAGCCGCTGATGAGGTATGTAGAGTGCCGAACACCAAGTGACCGGTTTCAGCTGCAGTCAACGCGAGGCGAATGGTTTCTAAGTCACGCAACTCACCGACCAGAATGACGTCAGGATCTTCACGCAGCGCCGAACGCAAAGCGTTAGAGAAGGAGTGGGTATGGGGCCCGACTTCGCGTTGATTAATCAGGCACTTTTTGGAATCGTGCACAAATTCGATAGGATCTTCGACGGTCAAAATATGGCCGTACTCGTTTTCGTTAACATGATTGACCATGCCTGCGAGCGTTGTTGATTTGCCTGAACCTGTTGGCCCAGTCACCAATACCAAGCCGCGTGCCTTTAAAGAGAATTCAGCGAAACACTTTGGTGCGTTCAATTGTTCCAAGGATAAAATCTTGGAAGGGATCGTACGCATAACAGCGGCAGCACCACGCTCTTGGTTAAATGCGTTGACACGGAAGCGTGCTAGACCCGGAATCGCAAAAGAAAAGTCGCACTCGAGATTTTCCTCGTATTGTTTGCGCTGTCCATCATTCATAATGTCGTAAATCAGCGCATGCACATCTTTGTGTTCTAATGGTGGCAAGTTAATGCGTCGCACATCACCATGCACACGGATCATTGGTGGCAAACCTGAGGATAAGTGAAGATCGGATGCGTTGTTCTTAACTGAAAACGCGAGAAGTTCTGAGATGTCCATTTATAATCCAATACTAAAACTGGGAATTCGTCTGATTACTTGATTATGTCCTTAATCTCTCAAAACTTGCAAGCCGTACACGAGGCAATTGCGCAGGCAGCACAGCGCTATGACAGGAATCCAACTGATATTGTTTTATTGGCAGTTTCTAAGACCTTTCCTGCTGAAGATGTGGTAGCAGCATGGCAAGCTGGACAGATACGCTTTGGTGAGAATTATGTGCAAGAAGGCGTCGACAAGATCGCCAGAGTGGCCGAACTTCTGGGTTTGCCGGCGCTGAATCAAGGCAGGGCAGACGCTAGCGCGCCAGAATGGCACTTTATCGGCCCGATACAAAGCAATAAGACGCGGCCGATTGCTGAGCATTTTTCGTGGGTGCATTCGATTGATCGCGACAAAATTGCAACGCGTTTATCGGAACAGCGGCCAGACAATTTGCCTGCTTTGAATGTCTGTATCCAGGTTAATATTAGTGGTGAGGCGAGTAAGAGCGGCGTCGCACCAAATCAATGTGCGCAATTGGCACGTCATATTCATAGCTTGCCGCGTTTGCAATTACGTGGCTTGATGGCGGTACCCGAAGCGACTGAAAACGAGGTAGAACAACGACGCGCTTTCGCCGCGCTACGTGAGCTTTCAAAACAACTAGCACAAGGAGGCATCGTGCTCGATACGCTCTCGATGGGAATGAGTGGTGATTTAGCCGCAGCAATTGCGGAAGGCAGCACGATGGTAAGAATTGGTAGCGCCATTTTTGGGAAGAGAAATTATGCAGTCTAGTTTGAAGATTGGTTTTATCGGTGGCGGTAACATGGCGTCCGCCCTGATTAGTGGTTTGGTTAAAGTACTGGATTCTGCAGCGCAAATTCATGTGGTCGACTTAAATCCATCTGGTTTGGAACAACTTCGTCAGCGTTTTGGGGTAAGTACAGCGGTGCAGATGGACGAGGCCTTGCGTGGTTTGGATGTGATCGTGTTTGCAGTTAAACCGCAGAGTATGCGTGAGGTGATGACGCAATTTGCGCCATTCTTGAGCCAGCAATTATTGTTATCGGTAGCAGCCGGTATTCGGGCCAGCGATATTTCGCGATGGTTAAATGACTACCCGAAAATCGCCCGCGCGATGCCGAATACTCCTGCGATGCTTGGCTTAGGCATGAGCGGTTTGTTTGCACTTGATGGATTGAGCGCCGATGAGCGTCTACAAACCATGAGCATTATGCAAGCGGTCGGCAAAACTGTGTGGGTGCAAGAAGAATCCATGATCGATGCGGTGACGGCGGTTTCTGGCAGTGGTCCAGCTTATGTGTTTTATTTTATTGAAGCCTTACAAGAGGCGGCAGTTCATTTGGGCTTTAGTGCCGAAGATGCCAACACCTTAGCATTGCAAACCTTTCGCGGTGCGGCCGAATTAGCGACAACGTCGACCGAACCAGTGCATGTCTTGCGCGAACGTGTGACCTCGAAAGGCGGCACGACATACGCGGCCCTTTGTAGTTTCGATGAGAGTCAAATTAAAGCGGCGATTGCTCAAGGCGTGACGGCGGCCGCTGCGCGCGGTAAACAGCTCGGCGACGAGTTTGGTCAACTCGCTTAATCGAGCTATCCTTTTATTTTGTTGAACTTCGAAAGAGCATCTGAAAACACCTAAACGATTACTTCCACTGGTGGAAGAAGGCATGATAGACGAAGTCTTGCGCCAGCTCATGAGCGGTAAAGAGGCAACCGTTTATGTTGTGCGCTGTGGTGACGAAATTCGTTGCGCCAAGGTTTATAAGGAAGCGAGTCAACGTAGCTTTAAACAAGCTGCAGCCTATCAAGAAGGACGTAATGTAAAGAATAGCCGTCAAGCACGGGCCATGCAAAAGGGCAGTAAATATGGTCGCAAGATGCAAGAAGAAGTTTGGCAAAATGCCGAAGTAGATGCGCTGTACAAATTAGCTGCTGCGGGTGTGCGTGTACCGAAGCCTTACATTTGTTTCGAAGGTGTGTTGCTGATGGATCTCATCGGCGATGGCCAGGGGGATGTCGCTCCTCGATTAAACGACGTCGCACTCGATGCTGATACCGCGCGCGTCTACTTTCATCAACTATTGCATCAAGTGGTGCTGATGTTAGGCGCTGGCATCGTGCATGGCGATTTGTCTGAATTTAATATTCTGCTTGATGCTCGTGGTCCAGTGATTATCGATTTACCGCAAGCGATTAATGCCGCAGGGAATATGGGCGCCGAGAGTATGTTGATTCGCGATGTCGATAATTTGACGCAGTACTTTTCTCAATTCGCTCCAGAGCTCGGTGGTACCCAGTATGGCAAGGAAATCTGGCAACTGTATGCAGCGAGCTTATTGAGTCCTGAAACACCACTCACCGGAAAAGTGGTGGCACCCACCAAGACGGTAGATCTTGATGCCGTCATCGAAGAGATAGAATTGGTGCGACAAGAAGCCGAAGATCGTGCGCTGTATTTAGCGACGCGTAAGGAAAAATAATTAGGTCCTGGTATTCTCTTGGTGTTGTTGTGAACCAGAGAATGAACTTGCTGCTGCAGTAAATAGTGGTGATAACTTCTGCCACCAAGACCAATAGCGCAAGGCGCTTGTTGCTAAGCTTATGGCTTTCTTTGGTCGACTAAGCATGAGGCCTGCTAGGCCAGCGAGGATGCCATATTTAAGTGGTGTTGAACATTGATTGGCGACCTTGACCACCTCGGCACATTGATCCATTCCCCTCAAGATTGGCTGCAAGGCTTGCGCATCGCGTGCCAGATATTCGCGCTGTAATTGGCAGCGTACTTGTAGCTGCAGCAGACGTTGTTCACGGCTGACAATAGTTGTGATTACATTCGTCATATCAATCTTGCCGCTCGGCTGCAGCGCGCAGTTGCTCTACATCGCGCGCGAGCTCGGCGCTACTGAGGGCAAAGAAAGGTGGCTGCTTTGCTAAGCTATTTTTAACCCACCCAAAGAGGCATAGCGAAAAGCCTAAAAACGCGCCTGCCATGCAAGCGATGGCTAGAAGGCGATGCGTGTCCCAGTAATAGGCAATCACCAAAAGCAATAGCAGCATTAGACCTACACTAGCGAACAAGATCGCAATTAACGAGCACAATAGGTAGCGGATATAGGCTTGCAACCGCGCTTCGGTCTCTAGGCTAAATAATTCAAGGCGCGTTTGCACCGTCTCTAAAACCGAGGCGGAGAAACGCGCGAGACTGTCTGAAATCGTCATCTGAGTTGACTTCTTGGCTTATTTATTTCGCTTATTTATTTCGCTTACTTATTTCGACCAATCAAGAGGCCGACGAGTAGGCCAACACCTGCGGCAATACCCGCAGTTTTCCATGGATTTTCGCGAACGTAGTGGTCGGTCGCTTGTGCCGAATCCTTGGCCTTTTGTACTACGACGCCTTCAATGCGATGCATCTCGGTTTTAGCGCTTTTCAGCGTTTTTTCGAGTTTTTCTTTAGCACTGTGAAAACCTTCACCTGCTTGCTGCTCGGAATTCTTGATCAATTCTTGTGCATCATGCAGCACTTGATTAAGTTCACGGAGGAGAGTTTCTTTGGTTTGTTCAACGTTGCTCATGGCGATTCCTTTGGTGGTATGCACTGAAATCAGTACTTAACTGAGTGTAGTGCTGAACTAGGAATCGTATTTGCGTTAGAACAAACGTGATGCACTTAGGCGAAAGCCGGATCTGCCTCAGCCTCCAGCAGTCGGTTGTAGCGATTTAGCGTAGGGCAAAGTCGATGGCGATACCGGCAAAAATCGCTGCGCCTATCCAATTGTTATGGCGAAAGGCGGCAAAGCAGGCCATGCGTTCTCTGGCCTTGATCAATTGATAGTGATAGACCGATATGGCGGCAGCGACAGCGATGCCAATAAAGTAGGCTATGCCGGCCCCCAATAGATAACCGCAATAGGCAGTGATAAGGAAAGAGAATGCATAGCTACACATGACAGCCAAGACATCAAAGCGGCCAAAGGTAATGGCAGAAGTCTTGATGCCGATTTTTAAATCGTCTTCACGATCGACCATCGCGTATTCGGTGTCGTAGGCAATCGCCCAAAAAATATTGGCGACCAAGAGATACCAAGCGACAGCCGGCACGGAATCGCCAACAGCGGCAAAGGCCATCGGAATCCCAAAGCCAAAGGCGATGCCAAGATAGGCCTGTGGAATAGCGAAAAATCGTTTGAAATAGGGATAACTGCCAGCCACAATCACCGCAACCACCGACAATTGTTTGGTCAGCGTATTGAGGGGCAGGATCAGGACAAACGAAACCAGGGCTAACACCACGGCGACCATTACGGCTTCCCAACTGTTGATCTTGCCGCTGGTGAGAGGGCGCTCTGCCGTACGTTGAACAAATTTATCAAAATCGCGGTCGGCAAAATCATTGATGGCACAACCGGCGGAGCGCATCAAGGCGGTTCCTAGCGTGAAGATCAAAAGTATATGCCAAGCTGGTACACCGCCACTGGCGAGCCATAGCGCTGCTAATGTTGGCCACAGCAACAGTAAGATGCCGATAGGTTTATCGAGGCGAATCAGCTTGTAGTAAAGCGTGAGGCGTTGCAATAGTGCGTCCATGGATAACATGCAATCAGGCGAAAAACCTAATCTAGGAATAGAGAACAAGGAAGCATTATAAACCAGCGAGCAATGGCTTTTATCGGCGCTATGCTATTGGGCGATGGCGGCTTCATCCAGCATCGTGACACCGGGTAGTTCACATGCTAATACCGCTTGGCGGATAGCTTCGATTGCGGCTTGTCGTGTAAAGCTCTTACGCCAAGCAATCACCACGCGGCGATCTGGAGCACGGTCACTAAATGGGACATAGCGCAACATACTATCCTTAGCGTGCATATCAGTGATTGATGCGCGTGGTAACACCGTGATGCCGATCCCCGATGCGACCATATGTCGAATCGTTTCGAGCGAGGAACCTTCAAAAGTACGTGCGATGCCATCGCTGGCAGTCGAGAATCGCGCCATTTCTGGACACACTTCTAACACTTGATCGCGGAAGCAATGACCATTGCCGAGCAAAAGCATGGTTTCGGATTTGAGTTCAGCGGCCGAAACGGAATCGCGTGCGGCCCATGCATGGTCTTTTGGCATGGCGACGACAAATGGTTCGTCATACAAAGCTTGCACCATCATACCTTGGTCGGGCAAAGGCAATGCCATGATGGCCGCATCGAGCTCACCTTGACGCAGCAATTCCATGAGCTTGACGGTGAAATTTTCTTGCAGCACAAGCGGCATTTGCGGCACTTTGTCTATCATGGTCTTGACCAAGGTAGGCAGAAGATAAGGACCGATGGTGTAAATGATGCCGAGACGGAAAGGCCCGCTCAAAGGGTCTTTGTTTTGTTTCGCGATTTCTTTGATGACTGCAGTCTGCTCTAATACACGCTCGGCTTGAGCGACGATTTGAGCGCCGAGCGGCGTGGTCGATACTTCGGTACCGCCGCGCTCAAAAATCGTCACGCCTAATTCGTCTTCGAGCTTCTTAATCGCAACAGAAAGGGTAGGTTGGGCGACAAAACAAGCCTCTGCCGCGTGTCCAAAGTGCTTTTGACGGGCAACTGCAACAATGTATTTTAATTCGGTGAGTGTCATGCCTAGAGTTTGGCACAGACTGCGCCTGCCGTCAGCATTCCCCGAAGTTTTTTTTCCTCATTTTCTGATGCACTGCAATGCTGCTCAAGTATCAAGTTTTATCAGGACCGTTTAATTAACTTGGTAAAAATTTAATGAAGCAGCGCTACTTAGGCTTCGGAGCCTGCAGAAAAGCTGTACTGAGTTTCCCCGCGCAGAGTTGCAAGGGTCTTTTCCATAAAGCCGGAGGCGAAGCGATGCCCATGCTTGGAATCGCGCAAGGCGATGTACCATTGACCAACAACGGCCATCAATTGTGGGGCGTCTTTGGCGCGTTCAATGCGATGTATCAGATCGGCAGATAGCAAACCGAGGTAAGTGTGGGCGGTACTGGTCATAAAATCCTTCACTTCTCGCAGCTTCTCTAGATCTTCAAGATATGCCGTCTTGAGTGGGCTGGACGCTGCTTCTTGTTCTTGAAACGCAGCGATGGTTGCATCGCACACATCGTCCGGTATTTGCTCAGCGACAGCGCTGACTTGGATCAGTTCTTTCTTGGCTAAATGATCAACGATGCGACCAAGTTCTTCTTTTGGCATGGCGGTGAGAAGCCTGTCCAATCGTTTGATTCCATCAAGCATAATTAGCACGCTACGCTCACGCATATTCAAACCGGCTACGCGACGAATAACTTCTTCACGCCCTTTTGCTGTTTTGGAAAAAACCGTGGACCATGTGAACCAAAACTGAAATGGTGTAACTCCCGCGCTCTCTGCTTGCATTGCTCTTCACTCCTCCTTCGAAAACGGAGTGAAGTGTAATGATCTTTTGTTACGATTTGATGGCAATGCGTTCTACATCGTGAAAAATGGTCTGTACCTACATGCTCTTGAAGCGCCAAGCATAAGTTTGACTCACTTTGAGTTGCTCTTTGTGATTCTTCAGTTCGACAAAAATATTGCCCATTTCATCGCGTCGCGCACGGGCAATCGCATGCGGATTGACCATGATGCTGCGATGTATCTGCCAGAATTGTTCAGGCGCGAGCCCTTTTTGTAGATCTTTGATTGAGGTGCGAATATGTCCTTCGTCTGTAGCGCTGACCACGCGGGTATAGCGTAAATCAGATTCGAAAAACAAGACTTCTTCAATCGGAAATAATTTAATCGTATTGCCTGAGCTGGCGCTAATCCAGCGAATTCTTTCTGCCTCTTGCGGAGCACGTAATTGTTGATCGAGCGCTGCCATGACCTGCATTAGATTTTGCGGCAGCGCTCCGGCGTCCAACTGTTGTTGAATGCGCGTGATGGTTTGTTGCAAGCGTTCTTCGGTAATCGGTTTTAGTAAGTAATCGATGGCACCGAGTTTGAAGGCTTCAATCGCATGATTGTCATACGCCGTCGTGAACACCACGCGGCAATTGCCGTCGCTCGCGCGCGCTACATCGAGACCATTGATTTCTGGCATGCGAATATCAAGAAATGCAATGTCAGGTTGTAGTTTGACAATCGCATCCAAGGCGTCGCCACCATCTTCACATTCGGCAAGAATGTGCAATTCAGGCCACACGATCTGCAATATGCGTTTGAGATCGTGTCTTTGTAGGTCTTCGTCATCAGCAATAATTGCGCTTGGCATAGGGTTCTCTCTTATTCTTACTTATACAGAATGACTATCGTTTTCCACTTCCAGATCAAGGTCAAAACTCAAAGGTAAGCGTATGCTCGCCTCGATACCGCCTTGTTCGCGCATACTCAGTGTCAAGCTGGCATCTTCGCCATACAACTGCTTGAGTCGCTCGCGTATGTTGGTCAGCCCAATGCCGGTGCCCGAGCTCGTCGTTCCGAAGCCGACCCCATTGTCTGCCACGCTCAAGATAAGCTGTTCGCCGCGCGGGCTGCTTGTCTTACTGGCGCTTACGATGATTTCAACAGCTCCTTTTTTAGGTTCAATACCGTGTTTGACCGCATTTTCGACTAGGCTAATCAGCATTAAGGGGGGCACCACGCTATCTTTAAGATCAGCTGGGCATTCGATAGAAAAGCTCAGGCGCGGGATGCGAGTATGGATCACACCCAGATAGGCTCTAACCGATTCAAACTGATTATGAACAGTCGTGAGCATCAGGTTGCCGTCGTCGCGCATCTGCGGAATGGTAGAGCGTAAATAATCGACGAGATGATCAATAATCACAACGCCGCGAGCGGGATCGCTCAGCATTGCGGCGCGTACGCCAGACAGTGTGTTAAACAAAAAATGCGGCTCAACTTGACTGGCAAGTACGGATAAACGCATTTGAGCTTGATTACGCTCACGCTTGTATTTTTCTAACTTCTCTTGAATCATGGCTTCCTCTAATGCGCGTCCTTGGCGTAAATAGGCGAGATAGTCAAAGGCACCACCCCACCAAGTCATTAAAATGAGCCAGAAGATCAGATTGACGGCACCAACCTTTCTTTCTGACTTAGCAGGTTCGTCGGTGATAATCACGCCAAATTGAACCTGCTCATTATCGATAATCTTCTTTGCGTCTTCTTTTTTTGCTGGAGCACTTTGCGTCACTTTCTTTTCCAAAACACGATCTGCAGATTCAGTGATGCCGAAAGACAATGCAATCCCAATCAATAGAGCGACTGCAATCCCATATTTTTCTTTTTTAACGGACCACCTACGTCGACGGACTAGGCATGCCAACCATCTTCCTAGCAATAAGTTGAGTGCAATTCCGAAGTAGATGACGAGAAACATTAAATGTGGCTTGACCTCGTTTGGCGAGACTTTAGATTCGAGCGATATCAAAACCGCGACGCTGGTTAAAATGAAAGCGAGCACCGCCATCGGCAGCGCAAAACTGAGCGCACGATAACGAAACCAGGTTTGACTAAAAATAGGGTAGTGCTGGGCGCGTACAGACCAACTGCCAAGTTTAGCGATCAGCTTCTCTGGCAATGGCTGGTCGGGTAAGGCCAGCGGTTTTTCAATATGTGACATGTTGCTGTCTCGTTTTCTTCAGGTAGTTAAAACAAAGAGTGATGCTGCACTATCGCAGGTCCAAGGGCGAATTGGCAAAGAAGCGATAGGATAGCTTTAGATTTGCATCAAATCACTTTTTCTCGACATGAATTTCCGCTTGCGCAATCGTTTCTTTATTGAAACTCTTAGCGCTTTCATTTCATAAAACCTTCGTTCGTGACAAATTTTCCTTATTTGGTCGCACGAACTCTTCAAGTGTGAAAAATACAAGTATAGTTCCTATGCTCAAAAAGACCCCATCGACGGACGGCTATTTGTCAGGTCGGTCGTGGGATAGTGTAAAAATTTTCGAAGTCATTTCCAAATCTAGGGAGGTTTTCCATGCTGTCGATTAAGAATTTGAACAAGACCTATGCCAATGGCGTCCATGCGACGAACAACGTCAATCTTGAAATACCAAATGGATTGTTTGGATTGTTAGGGCCGAATGGCGCCGGTAAGTCTTCATTGATGCGCACCATCGCTACTTTGCAAGAACCTGATAGCGGCTCGATTCACTTCAATGGCCTCGATGTTTTGCAAAACAAAGAAGAGTTACGTCGACAATTAGGTTATTTACCACAAGATTTCGGTGTATATCCGAAAGTCTCTGCTGAAGATTTATTGAATCATTTCGCCGTTCTGAAAGGCATCACCAACAAAGCCGATCGCAAACAGTCGGTTGAAGCGCTACTGCGTCAAACCAATTTGTGGGATGCCCGAAAACGTGCACTTGGCACATATTCAGGCGGTATGCGCCAACGCTTTGGTATCGCTCAGGCATTGCTGGGCTCACCGAAATTGGTGATTGTTGATGAGCCGACCGCTGGTTTGGACCCTGATGAACGTAACCGTTTCTTGAATCTCTTGTCAGAAATTGGTGAGCAAGTGGTGGTGATTCTCTCTACGCATATTGTCGAAGACGTCACCGATCTTTGCCCCAGAATGGCGATGATTGCCAAAGGTCGTGTACTGGTTCAAGGTGAGCCACAAGCGGCAATCGATCAGCTGGAAAATAAAGTCTGGCGTTGCAGCGTGAGTAAAGATGCGCTGCCAAGTTACATGGAGAAGTTCACCGTCTTGACTACACGCCTAGTCGGCGGCAAGCCACAAATTAACGTCTACTCAGAAACACAACCGGATGATGGTTTCCGTCAAGTCCCGGCCGATTTGGAAGACGTCTACTTCTTACAATTGCGTCAGTCACAAAACCACGCTGCGGCGTTGACTGTTTAAGTCTTTCAGGAGCCTGCCATGTGGTTAGAATTTTTTAGATTTGATTTACGTTTTCAGTTAAGGCAACCCCTGCTGTGGGTGATCGCCGTGATCTTCGGTATGTTGGCATTTGGCGCATCTACCAGTGATTCGATAACTGTCGGCGGAGCGATCGGTAATATCAATCGTAACGCGCCAACCGTGATTGCGCAGTTTTACGGCGTGTTCAGTGTGCTGTCGATGTTTGTGGTGACTATTTTTATCGCGGGTGCCGTATTACGCGATAGTGAGATTGGTATTTCAGATATGTTGTTTGCGACGCCGATGCGCAAACATGATTATTTGTTTGGCCGTTTCCTCGCAGGATTGACTGCTTGTTTCGTGATCTTTGTGTTTGTGACCTTGGGCTTAATCGTCGGTCCTTATATGCCTTGGGTGGATGCCGCCCGTGTTGGTGGTTTTAGCTGGCAACCTTTCTTGTGGGGCTTAGGTGTATTTGTATTACCTAATTTGTTGTTCATTGGTGCATTGCTGACGCTACTTGCCGCAACCACCCGTTCCATGATGATGGTATATGTCGGAGTCATTGGTTTCTTCGTTTTGTGGGTCGTGGCAGGCGCATTTACTCGCGATATCAGTAACGAATGGACTGCAGTATTGCTCGACCCATTTGGCATCCGTGCCTATGGTCGTATGATCCGTTATTTCTCAACGGCCGAATCCAATTCCATTTTGCCCGCACTCGATGGTTATTTGTTGGCAAATCGCGCGCTATGGTCAGTAATTGCCTGCGCCTTATTGGGCTTAACCTTGGTCTTATTCAAACCGCAGCGCGCTGGAACCGGGCGCCGCCTGTTTGGTAAAGCCTCTGCTGTCGCCAACGAAGTGAGCGCACCGCAGTTAAATCGCGTGGTTCTTTGTCGTGTTGAGCAAAGCGCCACGACTGCAACTGCGTGGACACAATGGTGGAATATTCTTAAATTTGATGCGAAAGCGGTGTTTAAGAGCGTTCCATTTGTCGTGATGTTGCTGTTTTCCTTGGTCAATTTTATAGGCTCAGCTAGCCAATCTGGTGTGATGTTTGGCACGACGGTTTATCCGATCACCGCTAACATGTTGCAAACAATGAGTAATAGCTTCAATTTTATGCTGATTATCATTGTGACCTTCTATGCAGGCGAACTGATTTTCAAAGAGCGTCAAGTCAAAATTGCAGATGTTGTCGACGCCATGCCTGTACCTAATTGGGTGCCGTTGTTGGCAAAGTCATCTGCATTAGTCGCCGTTGTCTTGAGTTTTCTGGGTGCCGGTGCAATGGCAGGTATGGTCGTGCAATTAATCAAAGGCGGTGCGCCTATCGAGCTTGGTCTGTATCTAAGCGGGGTTTTGCTGGCATCGAGTAGTTTTGTCTTACTCGGCTTGTTAGCAATCGTGTTGCAAGTCATTACCAATAACAAATTCATTGGTTACTTGGCGATGATCCTCTTTATGATTTCGCAGGTCGTATTCGGTTCACTCGATCTTGATCACAATTTGTATAACTTCGCAGGCACATCAGCGACACCCTACTCCGACATGAATGGTTACGGGCATTTCTTGTTCGGATGGTCGTGGTTCATGTTGTACTGGGGTTTGTTGACGGTAGCCTTGTTGATTGTGGCGCAGGCTTACTGGGTGCGTGGTTTGTCGCAAGATTGGCGCAATCGTTCGCGTTTGGCGATGGCGAAGTTACGCGGTGCGACTGGCTTGAGTTTGGCGTGCTGCTTAGTTGCCTTTGTAGGCATCGGTGCCTGGATCTTCTACAACACTAATGTGTTGAACAAATACCAAACCAAAACCGAAGCGCTCGATGAACAGGCTGACTACGAGAAGAAATACAAGCAATATGATCGCCTGCCGCATCCTCGCTTAACGGATGTTAATGCGAAGGTCGACATCTATCCAGAGCAACGTAAAGTAGTAGTAACAGGGCATTACGTATTGCAAAACAAATCGGATAAAGAGCAGGACACGCTGCGTTTGCAAGTCAATTCACAAGTGAAAACGGAATGGAAGAATTTGCCTGCGCACGAGCTTGTATTAGAGGATAAAAAAGCCGGTTT
Organism: Oxalobacteraceae bacterium; assembly: GCA_947464955.1. Taxonomy (GTDB): domain Bacteria; phylum Pseudomonadota; class Gammaproteobacteria; order Burkholderiales; family Burkholderiaceae_D; genus Undibacterium. The sequence continues at coordinate 13,735 of CANHZI010000028.1, read as the reverse complement.
CAGTATTCTTAAGTTGAAACAAGCTTTAGCAGCCGGAGCGAGTCTGAATCTTGATTTCGTAACGACCGTAGAAAATCTTGGCTTCACCAATAGTGGCGCCGCTAATACCATCAACTACAACGGCACCTTCTTTAATAATAGAGAGTTTTTCCCGCAATTCGGTTACGCCAAAGATTACGAAATGAATGATCGTCATGAAAGGCGTAAGCGTGGTTTGGGAGAGCCTTCACGTATGCCAAAGTTGGAGGACGAAGCTGCTCGTGCGTATCACGCGCTTGGCAGCGAGGCAGATTGGATCAACTTTGAAACGACGATTTCAACGAGTCTCGATCAAACGGCGATCGCCCCAGGCTATTTGAAAAAATCGTGGGAGGAAAATGGGCGTCGCTATTTCCATTACAAGATGGACAGACCAATGATGCCTTTCTTTGCATTCCTGTCGGCACGTTGGGATGTGAAAAAAGAGGATTACAAAGGGATGCCGATTGAAATTTATCATGACAAGAAACATCGCTATAACGTTGATCGTATGATAGAGAGCACAAAGAAATCTTTGGACTACTACACTGCGAATTTCACACCTTATCAACATAAACAAGTGCGTATCTTGGAGTTCCCACGCTATGCCAGCTTTGCGCAATCTTTTGCCAATACGATTCCGTATTCAGAAGCGATAGGTTTTATTGCGGATTTGCGTGACAAGGATGATATCGACTACGTGTTTTATGTGACTGCGCATGAAATGGCGCATCAATGGTGGGGGCATCAAGTGATCGGTGCCAACATGCAAGGCTCAACGGTGTTGATGGAATCACTGTCGCAGTATTTCGCTTTGATGGTCATGGAAAAGGAATATGGACGTGACAAAATGCGTCGTTTCCTCAAGTATGAATTAGATGGCTATTTGCGTGGACGTGGTGGTGAATTGATTGAAGAGCAACCACTCGCCAGGGTGGAAGGCCAACAGTATATTCATTATCAAAAAGGTAGTTTGATTTTCTATCGCCTACGTGATGAGATCGGTGAAGAAGCATTGAATCGCGCGTTGAAACGCTTCCTTGAGGATAAGAGCTATCAGCAAGCACCTTACACCACAACTAAGGAATTGCTGGAGTACATACGAGCCGAGACGCCAAAAGACAAACATGCATTGTTAAGTGATATGTTTGAGAAAATCGTGTTCTATGATAACCGTGTGACTGAAGCTAAAGCGGTGAAGCGTGCAGATGGTCAATGGGATGTCACGATGAAATTGCATTTGGCGAAAATTGAAGTCGACGGTAAAGGCAAAGAGACCCCACGTGCCTATGATGAAACGGTTGAGATAGGGATTTTTGCACGTGTCCCAGGAGCTAAAGAGAAGGATGAAAAAGTCATTCTTTTAGAGAAGCGAACGCTGCAAGGAAGCGACCCTAGCATTACGATCACGGTCAAAGACAAACCGTTCGATGTCGGTGTCGATCCCTACAATAAGCTGATTGACCGTGTTTCTAAAGATAATCGTAAGGAAATCTCTTTCGATTAATTAAGAGGACAATGACCTGTTTCAACATATAGAGTGATCACAGGTCTAGTCGTTGATCGCCGCAAATAAAAAGCCCCGAAGTGTTGACTAATCGGGGCTTTTTCTTGACTTGCTTGGATCTATTCGCGATGTGCCGCCATCGCTGCCATGATTTCTTGATGACCTTGTGCCATACCATTTTCTGGAATCTTCTGTTCCATAGTGTCTTTGACTTCCTGTAAGCGCGCTAATAATTCTTCGTCCACACCTTCACCACGGCCGAGGTAGAGGCCCTGGGTCAAACTAATATGCGCTGCTTCGAAGCTACCAGCACCCGCGCACAAAATAGTGCGATTGGGAGCATCTTGCGCCGTCAACACCAACATCGCTGGCACCACATCACTTGCTTGAATCGCATTGAGCATTGCTTCTGGGTAGAGACCATTAGTCATACGTGTGGCTGCAGTCGGCGCTAAAGAGTTGACGCGGATATCGTGTTTCGCGCCTTCAATCGATAAGGTTTGCATCAAGCCGACTAGGCCTAACTTCGCAGCGCTGTAATTGGATTGTCCGAAGTTGCCATATAAACCGGAAGACGAGGTTGTCATCATGATGCGGCCATAATTTTGCGCAACCATAATCGGCCACACTGCCTTACAGCAATTAACGCTGCCCATCAGATGTACTTCGACAACTAAGCGAAAATCTCCTAATTCCATTTTGCCGAAAGATTTATCGCGCAAGATACCAGCGTTGTTGATCAGAATATCGACGCGTCCCCATTTATCCATAGCGTCTTGCACCATCGCTTGCACCGCGACGAAATCGGTCACGGATGCGCTATTGGCGATCGCTTCGCCACCTGCAGCAATAATCTCGTCGACTACCGCTTGTGCTGCGCTGGCAGAACCACCTGATCCATCCCGTGCACCACCAAGATCATTCACGACAACTTTGGCACCACGTTTGGCCAAAGCGAGTGCGTGCTCGCGACCCAAACCGCCACCAGCACCGGTAACGATAGCAACGCGTCCTGAAAAATCTAAACTCATGTTGACTCCTATCTTGGCTTGTTCTTATTTCGAATTAATCTTGAGAGTAATGCTGATAACTGATACAAATGCAGGCGATACGATAACTGAAAACCTGAGTCTGTGTAGAGAAAATTCCCCGAGGAAAACATCTAAGGGCCTTGCGCTTGATGAAGAACAAGTGTGAATACGCCTTAAACGCGCAGAAATTCTTCTCTGTGCCCCATCCAGCGCTGTAAATGCGCTTCGACCGTAGGAAGGTCATGTGCCAGTAATTCCACTGCGAGATTACGCGCCTTTTCTACTAAATATTGGTCTTTTTCGAGATTGGCAAAACGAAGCAAAGCCTCACCCGATTGCCGCGCACCGAGAAACTCTCCAGGACCACGTAATTCCAAATCTTTGCGTGCAATTTCAAAGCCATCGGTGCTCTCGCGCATAGTGAGTAAGCGTTGTTTCGCCGTATGGCCCAAGGGGCCTTGATACAGTAAGAGACAGACACTGGCCGCGGCGCCACGTCCCACACGTCCTCGTAATTGGTGCAATTGCGAGAGTCCAAAACGTTCCGCATGTTCGATCACCATCAAGCTGGCATTGGGCACGTCGACACCGACCTCAATCACAGTGGTTGCTACGAGGACTTGAATTTCATTGCGGGTAAAGGCATCCATCACCATTTGCTTTTCAGCGGCTTTGAGTTTGCCGTGAACCAAGCCCACGCGGCAGTCTGGCAAGGCTTCGCTGAGCATGGCTAAGGTATCGGTGGCTGTTTGTAATTGCAGTGCTTCTGATTCCTCAATCAGTGGGCACACCCAGTACACTTGTTTGCCTTCGAGGGCCGCTGCATGTACGCGTTCGATTACTTCATCACGTCGATTTTGATCGACCACGCGGGTAACGATAGGCGTGCGGCCTGGTGGCAATTCATCGATCACTGAAACTTCGAGATCTGCATAGTAAGTCATCGCCAAAGTGCGCGGAATAGGGGTGGCCGACATCATCAATTGATGCGGAATTTTGCCTGCCTCAGCCTTATTTCTGAGCGTCAGACGTTGCGCCACACCGAAGCGGTGCTGTTCATCGACAATCACTAAACCGAGTTTGGCAAATTGCACGCTGTCTTGAATTAAGGCATGGGTACCGATCACCAATTGCGCTTCGCCGGAGGCGATCATTTCTTGGGCTTTTTCTTTTTCTTTTTTCTTCAAGCTGCCAGTCAACCATGCGGTCTTCACGCCCAAGGGTTCTAGCCAACCAGCGACTTTGCGGAAATGCTGTTCCGCCAAAATTTCGGTAGGTGCCATCAGTGCTGCTTGGTAGCCGTTATCAATCGCTTGGGTTGCCGACAATGCGGCGACGATGGTTTTACCACTGCCGACATCGCCCTGAAGCAAGCGCTGCATAGGAAATACTTGTTTCAAGTCAGCGCGAATTTCCTCTAACACGCGTTCTTGTGCGCCTGTGAGTTTAAAGGGCAGGGCTTGCAAAAAGGCATGAGTCAGCGCGCCAACGATGGGCAGGGCAGTCGCACCTTTGGCGCGGCGTGACGCTTGCGCCCGTTTGAGTGAGAGCTGTTGTGCCAATAGCTCGTCGAATTTCATGCGCTCCCAGGCCGGATGTTCATGTTCGAGCAAGGCGTATTGGTCGACATCGGGTGGTGGGTTGTGTAGCAACTTGACCGCAGATTCAAAATCTTGCAGGCCCATTTGTCCCAAAATGAGAGGTGACAAGGTATCAAACCACTGCACGCGCGCCAGTGCGCTGGTGATGGCTTTGCGTAGCATCAGTTGCGATACGCCGTCGCCGGCGTGATAGACAGGTGTGAGCGCGGTCGGTAACGGTGCGCCTTCGTTTACCATTTTGTAAGTCGGGTGCACCATTTCCGCACCGAAGAAACCATGACGCAACTCGCCACGGGCACGTACCCGCATGCCAACTGCCATCTGTTTAATTTGGCTGCCGTAAAAATTCAGGAAGCGCAGCACGACTTGGGCTGTGCCATCACTGATGGTGACCACTAATTGGCGACGCGGGCGATACTGGATGTCGCATTCGGTGACTTCACCTTCGACTTGTACCGAGCTGCCGCCGCGAAAGCCGGCGTCGCGCATGCTGACGATCTCAGTCTCGTCCTCGTAGCGCATAGGCAGATGCAGTACGAAGTCCATGTCAGAGCGTAAGCCAAGTTTGGCGAACTTCTCCTCAAGCCTGACCGGCTTGGCTGGGGCTTTCTTCTTGCTGCTGGCCTTATTTGGTGCGCTCTCAGACATAGGGTAAAATGGCGGGTTAGTTTTCGAGATTCTACTGGTTTTTTATACAGTGCTGTGATTTTTTGTTGTTTGATTGTTTATCTTCCTAGCTTGGGATGATTACTGCTCCACTAAAAATGGCTTACAGCTTGACTGTTTTACTTCTGTTTTCATAACGCATTTATGATGTATTCACTGAGTGATTTTGATTTTGACTTACCGCCCGAACTGATCGCGCAAATTGCGCTACCAGATCGCACGGCTTCGCGTTTATTGCATGTTAGTGATGATGGCATCGTCGATCGTCAGTTTTCTGACATTATCGATCAACTCAAGGCCGGTGATTTATTGGTATTTAACGATACGCGAGTCTTGAAAGCCCGATTTTTTGGTGCCAAAGAAACTGGCGGTAAAGTCGAAATGTTGGTCGAGCGCGTCATCAAAAACACCGTTGATGAGCATATCGTCCACGTGCAACTGCGCGCCTCGAAGTCGCCACTCGCAGGCAGTAAGATTCGTTTAGCCGATGCTTTCGACGTGACCGTAGGTGAGCGTGCGGGCGAATTTTTTACACTACATTTTCCTGGTGATGTGTTCGAATTGATTGAGAAATACGGTCGTTTGCCTTTGCCGCCCTACATCAATCACGAAGCTGACGATTTCGATGAGCAGCGCTACCAAACTGTGTATTCACGTGTGCCAGGTGCGGTTGCGGCGCCAACGGCGGGGCTGCATTTTGATCAGCCACTTTTGGATAAATGTAAAGCCAAAGGTATACAACTCGCCTTCGTCACCTTGCATGTCGGCGCGGGTACTTTCCAGCCTGTACGTACGGAAGACTTAAGCAAACACGACATGCATAGCGAGTGGTACACCGTGCCAGAGGAAACGGTGATCGCAGTGCAGGCAGCGAAGGCTGCCGGTAAAGATGTGATTTGCGTCGGTACGACAAGTATGCGAGCGATTGAGTCCGCCTCACAAAGCGGTGCTTTAGTCGCAGGTAGCGGTGATACGCGTTTATTCATCACACCTGGATATGTGTTTAAAACGGTCGATCGCTTGGTGACGAATTTTCATTTGCCTAAGTCGACTTTGATGATGTTGGTGTCCGCATTTGCTGGGTACGATGCAATACGTGAAGCGTATGCGCATGCGATAGCGCAGAAATATCGCTTTTTCAGCTATGGGGATGCGATGCTATTAACTAACCGGTCTAGCGCCCACCAATAAATTCAATCTGCGGTTAAGCTCTTAATTTCTTGTTTCATTTTTTATTTAGGTCGGTAAATCCTATGCTGCAATTTCAATTACTCAAAAAAGATAAAACTACTGCGGCACGTCGTGGTCGTGTGACGGTGAACCACGGTGTGATCGAAACACCGATCTTCATGCCAGTGGGTACCTATGGTTCCGTGAAGGCGATGTCACCACTCGAACTGAAAGAAATCGATGCGCATATCATTTTGGGTAACACTTTCCACCTGTGGCTGCGCCCAGGTTTGGATGTCGTCAATAAGTTTGGTGGCTTACATGATTTTATGGGCTGGGATAAACCTATCCTGACAGATTCCGGTGGTTTCCAAGTTTTTTCTTTGGGCGCGATGCGCAAGATCACGGAAGAAGGTGTGAAGTTCGCGTCACCGATTAGTGGTGAGCGTCTGTTTTTGTCGCCTGAAATTTCCATGCAAATTCAACGTGCCTTGAATTCCGATATCGTGATGCAGTTCGATGAATGTACGCCATACGAGATCGACGGCCGCCCTGCGACGAGCGAAGAAGCGGGTAAGTCTATGCGTATGTCTTTGCGTTGGGCGCAGCGTTCCATCAATGAATTCAAGGGCGGTGAAAATCCAAATGCCTTATTCGGTATTGTGCAAGGCGGTATGTTTGAAAACCTCCGCGATGAATCCTTGGCAGCTCTGAACGAAATGGGTTTCGACGGTATGGCAATTGGCGGTTTGTCAGTCGGTGAGCCGAAAGAGGACATGCTGCGTATTCTTTCTCATGTCGGTCCAAAACTGCCGGAGAACAAACCACACTATTTGATGGGAGTGGGTACGCCAGAAGATTTAGTCGCTGGTGTTGCCAATGGCATCGACATGTTCGACTGTGTGATGCCAACTCGCAATGCCCGTAATGGTTGGATCTTCACGCGCTTCGGCGATATCAAGATCAAAAATGCACGCTACAAAGAAGACAAAGCGCCGCTCGATGAAACTTGCACTTGCTATGCCTGCAAAAATTTCTCACGTGCTTATCTGCATCACCTCCATCGCACAGGCGAGATTCTCGGCGCACGTTTGAATACGATTCATAACTTGCATTACTACTTAGAACTGATGCGCCAGATTCGTCTTTCTTTGGACGAAGATCGCTTCCCACAGTTTGTGGCGGAATTTAAGGCTGATCGGGCGAGGGGGGTGTAATAGTTTCATGATTGACATGGTTTGCACAGGATTTAGGGGCTAAATTCGTTAGGGGATGGATTCCTGCTGCCCAAGTGCTAGAATGTTGCGCTTTCTCGTTCAACTTAAATTTATTGCAAGATTGAATTGCTTAGGGGCTCTTTAAAAATTGCTAAAGCGCCCAAGATAGGACGAATGCGCGTGGTTCGTGAAGCGAGTGCTTGCATAGCTCGCTTAATTAATAAGAATTTTTATTTGGAGTTCGATTGTGTTTATTTCTAATGCTTACGCTCAAGCAGCTGGTGCTGCTCCAGAATCATCGATGATGAGTTTCTTGCCTTTGTTGTTGATGTTTGTGGTTTTGTATTTCGTCATGATTCGCCCGCAAATGAAACGCCAAAAAGAACAAAAAGCGATGATTGACGCATTGGCGAAGGGTGATGAAGTCGTAACAGCAGGTGGTATCGTCGGCAAGGTCAATAAAGTGACTGATGCGTTTGTGACGATCGAAGTTAGCAATGGTACGGAAATGCATATTCAAAAGAATGCAGTTACCACCTTGCTACCAAAAGGCACGATCAAGTCCATCTGATCAAAGTCGGTCTTAAGGGCGCTTGGCGCCCTTAATCTTTATTAGTTTTCATTTAAGTCAGCCGCTATGAATCGTTATCCTCTCTGGAAGTACATACTGATACTGGTCACTTTGGTGTTCGGGACTTTATATACGCTTCCTAACTTCTTGGGCGAATCGCCTGCTTTGCAAATTAACAGTGGTAAAGCGACCGTGAAGGTCGAAAGTAACTTGATTCCAAAGATCGAAGCGGTATTGAAACAAAATAGCGTACCAGTGGTTGGTGTCAATTTCGACTATAGTGGAACGCAGAGTGTGATCCGCGCACGATTTGCAGATACCGATTCGCAATTCAAAGCGAAGGCTATTTTGGAGCAAGGTCTCAATACTGATCCCGCTGACCCGATTTATACGGTTTCATTCAGTAATGTGCCGAATACACCAAAGTGGATGCAAAAAATCCATGCCTTGCCTATGGTATTGGGCTTGGACTTGCGAGGTGGTGCCCATTTCCTGTTGAAAGTCGATACTGAAGCAGTCTTGAAAAATAAACTCGCTGCGGTGCAAGTGACAGCTCGTTCTGTACTTAAAGACAAAGAGATTAAGCATGCGGGTATTTCTCGTGATGCGACTGCGGTGACGATTAAGTTCCGCGATGTTGAAACGCGCGTTCGTGCGCGTGAATTATTGTCGCGTCAAATGAATGAGTTGAACGTCGTCGATGTTGTTGCAGCTGCCGGTGAAACCGATATTGCTTTGCAATTGACAGTCAAGCCAGAGGCTTTGGTGACCTTGCAGAATGAAGGTGTTAAGCAAAATATTGAAGCATTATCTAAGCGTATCGCTGGTATTGGTGTGACTGAACCTTTGATTCAACAGCAAGGTCCTGATCGCATCGTCGTGCAGCTACCAGGCGTGCAAGACGTGGCCCAAGCTAAATCGATTATTGGTCGTACCGCGACTCTCGAAGTGCGTTTGGTTGATGAGAGTGTGATTGGCCCTATCGATGAAAATACCAGTGTTCCCTTTGGTTCAGAGATGTTTAAGGTCGGTCGCGGTGGCCCAGCGATTTTGTATAAAGATCCGGTTGTTACAGGAGATGTCATTACTGGCGCAGCTGCAACTCTAGACGAAAATCAACAACCAGCCGTGAGTGTTAGCCTCAATAGTGACGGTGGACGCAAAATGCGCGAAGGCACTCGCGCGAACGTCGGCAAACGTATGGCGATCGTTTTGTTCGAAAAAGGTAAAGGTGAATTGCTGACAGTTGCAACGATTCAACAGCAACTCGGAGCTGATTTCCGCATCACCGGCATGGGTACAGGCGAGAATTCTGCAGAACTAGCTTTGTTGTTGCGCTCAGGTGCTTTGGCAGCACCGATGGAAGTGATCGAAGAACGCACGATCGGTCCTCAATTAGGTAAGGAAAACATCCGCAAGGGCATTTATTCCACGATGTATGGTTTCGCTGCAATTGCTGTGTTCATGATCATCTACTACATGATGTTCGGTTTCTTTAGTGTCACAGCCTTAGCGGTCAACCTCTTGTTATTGCTCGGCATTCTTTCGACCCTGCAAGCGACCTTGACCTTGCCAGGTATGGCGGCGATTGCCTTGGCACTCGGTATGGCGATTGACGCCAACGTTTTGATTAACGAACGTATTCGAGAGGAGTTAAGAGCGGGGGCGAACCCTCAGCATGCGATTCTGCAAGGTTTCGACCGTGCTTGGGCAACGATTCTAGATTCGAACGTAACCACCTTGATCGTCGGTTTGGCCTTGTGGGCGTTTGGTTCTGGTCCTATTAAAGCGTTTGCGATCGTTCACTGCTTGGGTATTTTGACCTCGATCTTCTCCGCTGTGTTCGTCTCTCGCGGCGTGGTGAATTTGTGGTACGGCCGTCAGAAGAAATTGACCTCGGTGTCGATTGGCCAAATTTGGAAACCAACAGAAGATGTTGTTACCAAATAAAAGAGCCAGTCTGTTGACCCAAGATTATAGAAATTAGGATTTATCATGGAATTATTCCGAATTAAGAAAGACATTCCTTTCATGCGCAATGCGCTGATTTTCAATGTCATTTCCGCTTTAACCTTTGTTGCAGCTGTCTTCTTCTTGGTGACTAAGGGTTTGCACTTGTCGGTGGAATTTACCGGCGGTACAACCATGGAAGTCAGTTACAGTAAGCCAGCCGATACCGATAAGATTCGCGCCACCGTCTCAGGTTTGGGTCTAGAAGGTGTGACGACACAAACCTTTGGTCGTGCACAGGACGTGGTGATCCGCTTGCCACTGCCAAAACGCGAACCTGGTGCAGCCAAGTTGTCTGAGAAAGAGGCGAATCTTTTGGTCGTTGCTCAGAATGAGAAAGTATTGGCGGCACTAAAAGCAAATGATCCAGACGTCCAATTACGTCGTACCGCCGTGGTTGGTGCCCAAGTCGGTGATGAGTTGGCACACGATGGCCTGATGGCTTTGCTGTTCGTGATTGTTGGTGTAATGGCTTACTTGGCGATTCGTTTCGAATGGAAATACGCTGTGTCAGCGATTGTCGCCAACTTGCATGACGTGGTGATTATTCTTGGCTTCTTTGCCTTCTTCGAATGGGAATTTGACTTGGCGGTATTAGCCGCGGTGTTGGCGGTCTTGGGCTATTCAGTGAATGAGTCTGTCGTTATTTTCGATCGGATTCGCGAGAACTTCTTGAAGATGCGCAAAGCGACAATTACCGAAGTGATTGATAACGCGATTACCAGCACCATCTCTCGTACGGTTATCACTCACGGCTGTACACAGATGATGGTGTTATCGATGTTGTTATTCGGCGGTCCAACTTTGCATGGTTTTGCGATTGCGCTGACGATTGGTATTTTGTTTGGTATTTACTCTTCTGTATTCGTTGCTGCAGCGATTGCAATGTGGTTGGGTGTCAAACGTGAAGACTTGATCAAGCCAGTCAAAGAGAAAGATGAAACCGATGGTGCGGTTGTATAAACGCTATCGATAATGAATGCGAAACTGTTGATTACGCAGCAGTTTGGTAACAAAAAGTATAAACAAGAAAAGCCAGCCTAAGTGCTGGCTTTTTCTTTGTTAAGATACCTACTTTCCAATGTTTTGTTGTTTTGTTGTTTTGGGCTCGATTCTGGTCAAATTTCGATCATTGAACCGGAAAGCACGCCATCTGCGTGAGCCGCGCCCTTACTATGCACTCTAGTTTGGTCATGTCCTGACGATTGCATTGAGTTAAAAAACATAAGCGCTGCGAACTTTCTCAGATTCAACTGTCTAACGTTTATCAAGAAACCTTCTTCAAAGAAAAATGAAAAATACCAAAGTCTCAGTACTCCTCATTTCCTTATTGGTGATTGCAGGTGGTGGCTACTATTTTTGGAAGTCTAAGAAAGGCGAATCGACCGAGTTCGTCGCCGGTCAGACCTTAGGTGCGAAGCCCGATGCCAAAAATAAACCCGTGTTCGTTAACACGGTTTTGGCGCAGAAACGTGATTACGAAGTGAAACTCAACGCCAATGGTGTGGTGACCTCACTTAACATTGTTGAAGTGAGACCACAGGTAAGTAGCATTATCGAAAAAGTGCATATCAAAGAAGGCCAGTTTGTACGCGCTGGTGAAGTTTTGTTCACCCTTGATAATCGTGCCGATACGGTCAATTTGGCGAAGGCACAGGCCCAACTCGATAAAGAGTTAGCGACTTTGGCGGAAAACCAACGGCAACTGGTGCGTGCCAAGGAATTGTTTGAAAAGAAATTCCAATCACAAAGCGCTGTCGACGCTGCCAACACAATCGTGCAAGCACAGCAGTCGGTTGTCAATGGTGCGAAAGCGGCGGTTGCTGCGGCAAAAGTTAGTTTGGGATATAGCCGTATCGTGGCTCCGGTGAGTGGCCGTACCGGTATCATCAATGTATTTCCGGGTAGCTTGGTGCAACCAAGTACCAGTGGTTCTGCGCTGGTGACGATTACGCAAATGGATCCAATATCTGTCGCCTTCCCATTACCTCAACGTAGTTTGAGTGACGCGCTCGATAGTATGAAGCGTGGCGATAGCATCGCCTTGGCAAGTCTGCCAGATTCCAAGCAAAAGTTTAAAGGCAAACTGCAATTCATCGACAATGTGGTTGATGCCACTTCAGGCACAGTGAAGGTGAAAGCTGTTTTCGACAATAAAGAAATGAAACTGTGGCCAGGTGCCTTCGCTAATGTGGAATTGAGCGTGTTGACCTTGAAAGATGTGGTCGTGGTGCCGCAAGACGCACTAGTCATTGGTGTCAATTCGACCAGTGTGTTTGTAGTGGATGCTGAAGGTAAGGCGGCGCAAAAAAAAGTTGAAGTGAAATTTAGTTCTGGACCAGATGCAGTGATAAGCGGGATCGAGCCAGGTACAAAAGTCGTATTGGAAGGAAAACAAAATCTCCGCCCAGGCGTTCCTGTTAAAGAGCGCACAGATGAAGGAAAAGAGGAAAAGTCTGCAGGTAAAGGCGGCAAGAAAGATGGATCAGCGCCCGTAACATCGCCTGAGGTAACGACACCTCCTGCCAGCGCGCCGTCGGCAACCGCTTCTGCAGCGAGCGCATCATGAATTTATCGGAGTTATTTATTCGTCGTCCGGTGATGACGATCTTGCTGAATCTATCAGTCGTTGTTGCCGGTATTCTTGCTTATCGCTTTATTCCAATCGCGGCATTGCCAAGCTATAACACGCCTGTGATTAGTGTTGGTGCTGGTTTGCCTGGCGCAAGCCCTGAGACCATGGCGACATCGGTGGCGCTGCCATTGGAGAAACAGTTCGCGACGATTCCAGGTTTGGCCACGATTAGTTCGAGTAGTACTCTTGGTTCGACTAGCCTTACGCTTGAGTTTGACGCGAGCCGGAATGTAGATGATGCGGCTGTCGACGTTCAAGCGGCCCTGTTGCGCGCACAACGTGCCTTGCCAATTGAAATGACATCGCCACCTTCTTATCGTAAGGTGAACCCTGCAGATTCAGCGGTTTTGGTATTGGCATTGACATCGCCGAGCTTGAGTTTAGCTGAGTTGACCAATTTTGCAGAGCATTTAATCTCACCGACCTTGTCAACTCTTCCTGGTGTCGCGCAAGTGAATATCTTTGGTATTCGTCGGTATGCTGTGCGGATTCGCGTCAATCCAGGTGAACTCGCAGCACGCAATATCAGTTTTGAAGAACTAACCACGAGTGTTCGTTCTGCCAATTCCATCGCACCAGTCGGGACTATTGATGGCGACAAACAGATGTTGACCATCGTCGCAAATAAGCAATTACAAAACGCTTCCGAATTTGCCAATATTATCGTTAGCAATAAAGGTGGCCAAGTTGTGCGTTTGCGTGATGTCGCTGCAGTTGAAGATAGTTATGAAACGGTGAAATCGGTCGGTAACTTCAATGGCGAACCCGCAATCATGCTGGCGATTCAGCGTCAGACGGATGCCAATACGGTTAAAGTGGTTGATTCGATCAAAGCTGCGGTGCCAGGCTTCAAATCGCAATTGCCAGCTTCGGTCAATATCACCTTGGCCAATGACCGATCTGTGTCAGTACGAGATGCTTTGCATGACGTGAACTTGACTTTGATCTTAACGATCTTCTTGGTGGTGGTCGTGATCTTCTTGTTCCTGCGCCACATGGTGGCAACGATTATCCCAACCTTATCTTTACCAGTGTCATTAATTGGTGCCGTGTGTTTGCTATGGGGTATGGGCTACACCCTCGATAACATCTCTTTGCTCGGCATCACTTTGGCAGTTGGGCTTGTTGTAGATGATGCGATTGTGATGTTGGAAAATATCATGCGTCACGTCGAGATGGGGGAACCCCCATTTGAGGCTGCGCTTAAAGGATCGCGAGAAGTTGGTTTTACGATTATTTCGATTTCCACTTCTTTGATCGCGGTTTTTATTCCTATTTTCTTTATGCCAGGGGTCATTGGACAGCTGTT
>CANHZI010000027.1 GCA_947464955.1 Oxalobacteraceae bacterium | reverse complement strand
CCCGATTCATGTACGAAAATTCACACCAATACTTGCGCCAAAGGGATCGACACCTGCCAATTCACACGGCCAGCAATTCGTTTTCAAAATCATCGTAATTTAATGCGTTTCGCTTTAAGTTTATCTATTTTATAAAATTAAAAAAGGGAATTCGATGAATCAAAATGCTCATGCTTTGCTACCAGAAAAACCTAAAGCACCAAAAGTAATAGCTATAGTCTGTTTATTGTTGGCTTGGTTGTTTGCTATACTTCCAATACCATTAATTTCGACATTACTTACCGTCGCATTTAATATTGTTGCCTTTATTTTGGCCATCGTATGCCTTACAAGGCAGGCGATGATCCTAGGGATATCTGTAATAATCGGCACGGCATTTACCATTATCTTATATGTCTCAAGTTATCCCCTGTTGTTTGGAAGTGCGTTCCTGGCAGCCTCAAAAACAGGTCACCTCTCATCGAAGCCACTATTCGCTGCGCAATCACACCGAGACACAGAAGCACTGATTGACGGCGCATGGGCTGGTGAATATTTTTTCAGTAAGATGCCTAGCGTAAAATTTTCTGTCAATCTAAGCGAAAACAAGGATCGATCAATCACAGGAAAATCAAAAGAAGTAGTTCGTTTGAACGATAGAGAAGAAACTATCGAAGCTGAATGGACAGGAACTCGAACTCGCGAAAACATTAGACTAGATAAGATTTTTACGATAAACAATACTCAACAGAAAATTCGATATGAAGGAAATTTGGCATCAGACCGATCAAGAATAAGCGGCAATTGGTCAATCCCCGGTACAAAACGCCAAGGTACTTTCAAATTAACTAAAACGAACAAATAATCACCTCTTTGGAGAATTTATGAATAAACTAATGGCGCTTGTTCTGACTTTATTGAGCTTAAATGTTTCGGCGCAAGTTTTCGTCGACGCCCCAAAAGAAGTAAAGAAAACTAAAGCCCTAAACGAGGGCAAGAAAGTATCAAACGTTTTCAACGAAGTAAAAACAAACGTAAAGGCGCCCGATCCTTCGCCATCTTCCGACAGTAAGGGTTTTTACTCAGCGGTTCTAAATAGAAACTATGAAATGATGGAGATGTATTTAGCCCGAGGGGCTGACATTAACTGTCGAAATTGTGGTTTTGAAGGCCGCACAGCATTGTTAAACAATGTTATGAACGTCGACAACAGTGACCCAAAATTGGTCAAATATTTACTTGACCACGGTGCCGATGGCAACATCCCTGACCCACGCGGCACCACCGCACTTATGGCTGCTATGGCGCCAAATAATATCTACTACAACAGTCCGAGCCTAGCAGATATTGTAGCTCTCCTGCTGAGCGCAGGCGTAAACATTGAATCGGCAGACAATGAAGGAAGAACTGCTATCAATTATATTGAAGATACCTCTAAATCGAGAAGATTAGCGATGCTGCTCAAAGCAGGTGTCAATTTAAATAATCAACCAAATAGAACTGGGATTACTTTATTGATGCGAGCAGCAAATAATTGTGCAGAAACAGAATATCTCGAACAGTTATTATCTTCTGGTGCCGATACTAACCTGAAAAGCACCGAGGGAAAAAAGGCTGTTGACTATGCACTCGAACGAGCCACCAACTCAAATTCACAAAAATGCAATAACGCATTTAAATTACTGAGCAACACACCAACACCAGGTTCAACCAAACCTAGATCATCTGGCAGATAGAACAAACGATAGCATCAGTCGAAAAAATCGATTATTTCCTTTGTCGCTATTTTCGCAAGCATGCGCTATAAATTCGCGATATAACTGTGAGTTGTAAGACCGCATGCAAAATTGTCGACATGCCCAGCCACAAAGCTGACTTGGGCGAACCGAAAAGTTCGTCCCAAGAAAGAAGTCGTAAGTTGCTTAGACACTAGGTCAAAGCAGGAAACTGGTTTCCTTCCGCAACTTCGATGTAAGCACACTCCCCAGCAATAAATCACAAATGAATACTCTCGCGCTCATCGCTCTCATCATATTCATCCTTTGGATAATCGTTGCGACGCTGACACAAATTCGCGATTCAATTCCAATTGAAACGTATAGAGCACAAGCGAAGAAACAGTTTCTTGAATATCGCACGCATTCAACAATATCGTCGCTCATTTTCATTGGCGCAGAATCTGAACTTTTGAAATCAACCGAAGATATTGTCAATAGCCAGGGTTTTATAGAATCCTATTCCCTCACTTGTTATGCTCGAAATACTCACGGCGAATATTTTATGTTTGTCTCAAGTTACGACGGCCAGCCGTTTTGCAAACATATTAGCCACACAAATGCGCGGATCATTTTGGGGGATCAATATCAAGAATCGAATTTACCATGAAGCCCATTTGCAACCTGTGCCTCGGTAGCAACATGAATCTACAATTCGAGTTTACTTGCTAAGGCTTCGCCCACTCATGCGAACCATATTCCCAACTCCAAGGAAAACCGGTCTCACCTAAGATGATTTTGACGATACCTGGAAACAGCTGCTCTGCACGAACATCGTTCGATAAAATGACGACACAATTCTTGCTCTGTTCTAGACAGACCCAAGTGTTGCCTGTGGAATCGTTATGCCCGCCTTTTTGAAATCCTGCGCCTTGTGGGCCGGTAAAGCTGATCACGCCTAGCCCCGCCGCCAAATGCTTGTGGCGCTGTTCGGGTGCCGCCGGTGCCTGCAAGCTAGGGAATTGCGAAACGGTATGAATCGCCAATTGCGGGCGAGTCAATTCTTCGCGCGAATTTGATTGCAGTCCATCACCACGCACATAGCCAGCTGCGAACTTCGCAAAATCTGCGATGCTTGTATCCATAGAACCCGCTGCACGGGTCTTACTCCGTTGATCATGCGGTACTGCACTGCCGTCTTCTTTCCAACCGTCTGCCAAATTGATAGAAAAATCGGGGCGCCACATCATACTGGTTTTACCCATCTCAAACCGATCGAATACACGGGTCTGCATTTCTTTCCCGAGATCCAGACCAAGTCCACGCTCAATCACGAATTGGAGCAAGATCATGCCTTCACCGGAATAGGCGTAGCGTGCGCCGGGATCAAAATGAAAACGGAGTTTGCCATCGGGCTCTAAGAAGCCGAAGTTCGCAAATCCAGCGCTATGCGTAAGTAGAATTCGCGGCGTGATTTTGCGCCAGCGCTCATCACCTGCTAAGTGTTGCCATGCGGCGTATTTTCTAGCTTCTTCGGTGTATTCAGGCAGCGGCTTGGGTAGGTAATGCGCGATCGACGTGTCGAGATCAAGTTTTCCTTCTTCAACCAATTGCATCACGGTATAAGCAAACACCGCTTTGGTCAGAGAAGCGCCGTACATCACGGTGTCTGTCGTCAGCGGGTCCCCATTGACATTTCGCTTGCCCCAACTGCTAACGCGGGTGACCTTACCGTTCTCAATTATCGCAATCGCTAAGCCTTGCGCCTTGGTGCGCTGCATGCCTTGTATGACGTAGTCATCTAATGTTGATTTAACTTCGTCTTGAGCTATGCATTGCAGTGAAATAGCCATTGAAAAAGCGAACAGACAAAGCTTCGCACTGCACGCAAGTATCTTTTTCATGGCAATGATTTCCTCTGTCTATTTTCTCAAACTATTTTGATCATATTCAGAAGAACTATTGCCATTGGCAATTGCATTCCAAAATATCTGGATCAACCCTTTACCCAAGCAGCACCGTCATAATACTGTCTCCATTTGGGGCCTGTTGGACCACAATGGAAAATGCTTGTGTATGTTGTTCTGTGCTGCTTCACACCTTCTGATTCGTCCTTGTACAAAATATTGCACTTTACTAGGTTCCTAAAATCAGTACCTTGGAATCTCCAACTTCTAGCGACGTAGTTACCGATAAGAACTTCACCTGATCCTTTTACTCCGTCGTCGACTTTTCCCTTCAGCGTCTCGTCATCCTGAATTCCATAGGTTGCTCCCCAACCGTCGTTATAGTGTTTGGCAGCAGAGAG
This sequence comes from Oxalobacteraceae bacterium, assembly GCA_947464955.1. Lineage (GTDB taxonomy): Bacteria > Pseudomonadota > Gammaproteobacteria > Burkholderiales > Burkholderiaceae_D > Undibacterium. Next base: position 32,186 of record CANHZI010000027.1, on the reverse strand, counting down.
CTCAACCCGCTTATTCTTTCGGAGCTGGAAAGGGGAACTACCATAAGATGCTATTTGTTTTGCTTGAATCAATGGCTGACCTACACTCATCGCCTTCTCACCCATCACATCGGCTTCAGTCTCCAAGCTCACATCATCATTCACAGGCACACCCGCCTTCATTTGCATCGTCGGCTTAACACGCCCCTGCGCTTGCTGCACTACATGCCACGCTTCGTGCGGAAGGTGTTTTTCCTGCCCAGGTGCAACATGGATATCACTGCCCTGCGCATAAGCATGCGCATTGAGTTGTGCTGGTTTGTCTGAATTGTAGTGAACTTTGACGTGATCCATGCTCATGCCCGACATTGACTCTATGCCTGACTTAAGCTGATTGGGTAACCCAGTATTATTGGGCTTTGCTTGTTCTTTTCTTTGTGCCGTTTCGAACTTGCCTTGCAGAGGTTCTTCTTCCTCAACACGTTGCGCTGTGTCGAATTTACCTTGTAGTGGTTCTTCTTCCTCAACGCGTTGCGCTGTGTCGAATTTGCCTTGTAGCGGTTCTTCTTCCTCAACACGTTGCGCTGTCTCAAACTTGCCTTGCAGCGGTTCTTCTTCCTCAACACGTTGTGCTGTCTCAAACTTGCCTTGTAGCGGTTCTTCTTCCTCAACACGTTGTGCTGTCTCAAACTTGCCTTGTAGCGGTTCTTCTTCCTCAACACGTTGTGCTGTCTCGAACTTGCCTTGTAGCGGTTCTTCTTCCTCAACACGTTGCGCAATATCAGCTTTAGTTTCCATCTTCGCTTGGATCAATTTCAACTGTGCCGAAGCCTGGCTGCGGTTAGCATAGTCTTGTGCGCGACGTTGTGCGGCAGAGGCGCTGCGGCTATCAGATAGCACCGAGCCACTGTCTTCCTTGAGCTGAGTGGATTTAGATGTTTGACGTGATTGAGATAGTTCAGTGTTAGAAGATATACGCATTTGCATCTTTTATCCTTTCACTTCAGCAGAAAAATCAAAGCGTTTATTCGCTTCGAATAGGCAAGACATGATTGAACCGAAAGTATATCCTCAACTTGCAATGCAATAAAACAGATATTTTTTTACATGTCAAAATTAACAATCATGATGATAGAAATTGGATGTTTATTTCAATCACGCGCCCAAGGTCATGGAACAAGACGGATGCTTTTGCACGCTTAACATTCATGAGACAGACATCAAAAAATAAAATCAGTCACAATGAAGCTCCCAAATAAGCTCCAAAACAAGCTCACTTTACAGACCGCGTTTACTCAATTACATTAGTCTCTCCAATGAACACGGGACAAGAGATGGCCACGAATAAAGGGTGGGAAACTCAGGCAATCATTCGCACAAAACTATCAGGCTTGAGTATTGTTTTGCTCGCCAGTTTCTGTGTCTGTGTGATCGGAACTACTTTATTTGACGGGAACAGATCTCAAACGAGGCAGTCCAATTTCGTCTCGCTCTATCTGCCGACCTGCATTATTGGTCGATTCGAATGGCTGAATTCAACCCAGCCCGAAATTGTGAAGCTCTATGTTGATTTCGATGGTCGAACTCTACTCAACGGCCAAGAAATTGGACAATCGGAGTTACGCCGTTATCTCTTTAAACTGACCGAAAATAAAACCGCATTCCTTGTCGATCTCAAGACAAATCCCTTGGCCGAATTTGCTAGCTTTTACAACACGCTCGATTTGGTGAGAATCTCCGGCATCGATTTTGTTAACATTGTTGAGCCTTCATACAATCGCTAGGAGCCAGCGTCTAAAGCTCAAAGCGTACAGCTGAAGACTTCAAGTCCAAATAAATTGAAGTTGCCAAAAAAATCACTTAAAGCGTACCATCATTAACCCAAGTCTTAACTAAATATCTTTATTTTCGAGAATTTAGTTTTGTGCGTTGCCTCGCGGCATACTCGAAACAAAGGCTCGTATCAAACTATCTGATCTGCGATATTTCCACTTAAGTGATTTGATCTACTATGAATTTTCCATCTTTCTCCATCGACAAATATTCCATCATTTGCTCAGGCGTGCTGTTCTTGACTGCTTGCGGTGGCGGTGACTCAAACGTTGCCAATAGCACCCCTAGCGCCGTCGCACCGACGATTAATTTATCCCTCAATACCCCTACGCTCTTTAGTGGACAACAAGGCACGCTGAGTTGGAGCTCAAATAATGCGAGTAATTGCGTCGCCAGTGACGCATGGAGTGGTTCGCAAGCGACCAGCGGCAGTTTAAATATTACCGCGGTTGGCACAGGCATCAACACCTATACACTCAGCTGCACTGGCCCAACTGGCACGAGCAAACAAAGCATTAATTTAACGGTGAACCCGCCGCCATTTTCCTTTATTGCTGGCCAAATTGGTGGAATAGGAAACTTCGATGGAGTGGGTGTTTCGGCACGTATCAACAACGCTAGTGGTATGGCGATCGACTCTACTGGCAACACTTACATCGCAGATACTCGCAATCATACGATTCGAAAAGTGAACCCTGACGGTGTCGTCACAACCTATGCGGGTACAGCCGGAAAACCAGGATATGCCGATGGACCATCGGCGTCGGCGCAATTTAGCTTTCCTTCCAGCGTCACAATCGATCGTTCAGGAAATGTGTATGTCAGCGATGGACAAAACAATGTCATTCGTAAGATTAGTCCTGCGGGCATCGTTTCTACTTTTGCTGGCCTTGCAGGTCAGTCGGGCGAAACTGATGGGGTCGGTCAAGCAGCACGTTTCTCTAGCTTGCAAAGTATCACTATCGACAGTCAAGATAACCTATATGTCATTGATAGCTTTGGGCAAACAGTACGCAAGATCTCAAGCTCAAGTGCTGTGACAACGCTCGACCCCATCGGCAAAATTCTCTCTTCTACCGTGCGCCCTTGCACTCAACCGATACGCGATTGTGTTATGCGTGGCAATGCAACAGGAATCTATGCTGATGCTAATGATACGATCTATGTCACTGACATCAGTAACTCGCAAATTATTTGGCTGAATAAGAGCAACAGCGCAGGCATCGTGTCGACCAGTGGTGCGGCCATCGAGGCACCACTTAACATCGCTGGTGACACATCAGGAAATATTTATGTGAGCGATCGATCTCAGCGCAAAATATACAAATTGCGTGTTTCTATATCGACCGACAAGCTCGTTGCGAACGCAGAGATCTGGAAGGATTTCAGCAATGCCACATTGTCAGAATTCCCCTATGCGATCGCATCTTTTCAAGATAAATATCTGATATTGGGCAACGGCAGTACGCTACAAAAAGTAATGCCCGCCGGAAGCACGACAACTTTCATTGGTAGTTACGCAGCCTTGGGAAGCCAAGACGGTGCGGGTAAGCTTGCTAGATTCAACGGCGCAAACACTGTCGTTTCGGACAATAATGGCGACTTATATGTCAGCGATACTGATAACCACACTATACGTAAAATCAATATCGCCACTGGCGTGGTCAGCACAATCGCAGGACAAGCAGGAAATGCGGGCACAAATGACGGCATGGGTCCTCTTGCCAGACTGAATTCGCCAACCGCGCTCGCGGTCGATGGATCGGCGAATGTGTTTTTCACCGATACTCAAAATCAGACGATCCGCAAGATTTCACCAAACGGTCTGGTAACCACCTTTGTAGGTAAGCCAGGTGAGCCTGGCAAGATTGATGGGAACAAGGACCAAGCAAGATTAAATTATCCGCAAAGCCTAGCTTTCGATAAAGACGGCAATCTTTACGTTGTTGAACTAGAAGGGATTCGAAAAATTTCACCAAATGGCGATGTCCGAACGCTTCCGTTGGCAGCGGCAGACACTTTGCAGAACGCCAATCCATCGGTAACGATTGGTCATTCTGATAGCCTAACCATCGACAGTAAAGGCAATATCTTCGCCAGCAGTAAAGCCAATAACAATATCTACAAAATCGCGCCTAATGGCTTGGTCAGTCTATTTGCGGGATCTACAGCAAGCAATTTGAACGGCGGATATCAAGATGGCAAAGGAGTTGATGCACGATTTAGTTCTATCGGAGGTTTGGCGATCGATCGGAATGACAACCTTCTGGTTAGTGACAGCGGCAACAACACTTTACGAAAAATCACACCGGATGGCATGGTTTCGACAATCGCTGGCACCTTCGGCAAATCAACCATCAACCCATTTTCTTTAGGCTACCTAGCCAACCCGCGTGGGATTACCATCGATAAAGCAGGGAAAATGTTCATTATTCTTGATCAAGCTGTTTTCCAAATGAATCTCTGAAGTCGAGGAAATTAAGCAAAAGTATCAAGCTACTTACCGGCCATTGTTGCCATTGTTTAGCAACGCAAAAAAGACGAACGCCCTGTTCATCTTTTTGATTTAACTAGCTAAATATCCATCGCTTCGTCACACTACTTCCATGAAAACCACACTCAAACTTTCAATCCAATTGATATGTGCTTATCTAACGTTTTTTATTTTGGCTGCTTGTAGCGAGAGCAAGCAAATTGTCTCTTCAAAAGATAAAAAGAGTGTGGCCGCCCATACTGGTTTTTACGTGGATCGTCAGTTGCTCGATGAAGTCAGGAAAACAAAATTTTGGAAAATACCTTCTTTTCTCAGCGCTGTGAACGTCAACAAGGATGGCAACGGTTTATTTATTTTTTCATGGCACGAATCAAGCACCTTTGAAGAGTGGAGTGAACAGCGCCTGATTTTTCGAGGTGATGCATTCCAATTCGAGCAACAGGATTTCAGCGGATCCACCTTTATTCGGGTAGGAGATGCGATACCAAGTTCGCAAAGCGAAGCGTATTCCTACGATCCTATATTCTTCAATATTATTTTTGAAGGCTGCTACTTTGATCAATTAAATCGCACATGGTGCTTCGACAAGAATCAAATCAAAATCAATACAAAGGCCTACCAAGCGCATTTGGTATTAGATCGATCTGAATTGCCCGACGGTAGCAATACCGTCAAAGTTAAGTCAGAAAAACTATTTTGGTTATTCAAACCAGAGAAAGATGGTTGGTTAGTACTGAAGAGTGACTACGTGAGTGGTGCCGACTACGAGCCACCCAACTGGACGAAACCTTGGATGAAATTGAGATTGCAGAAGCAGTCCAAATAAGGGCTTCAACCCAGCTCTTATCCCCGCACGTGGCCAATCTCGGTCTGAAAAGCACATTCACAATTTCATGTTAACACCGACAGATATCCTTGTCAGCCAAGCTTCCACGCGTTAATCAAGCCCATCCACCATGCCCAGTCTGTCGAAGCATAAAACCCATATTGCTGGAGCGCCACTGAGAAGAGCAAAATGAGGTAAGGCGCGCGCAGCTTCCCTTTTCGATAATCGTCATAAATTAAAGCGAGTACGGCTACAAGACAGACGACATACGACAAATGTACAGCCATTTCGAAAGAAGTAATCCATTCTCCCAAGCGCGGCATGATACGACCCAGTGCAGGCGGTAGCACAAGTATCGCTGTAGAGGCTAAAAACCGAGCATGTAGTTGAATATTTTTACGGTAATAGATCGCAGATAAATAGGCCGCTAAGAAAGTGATCAGTGTAATCGTATCAATCCAAACTAGACGACTACCGAAGGCTTGAGAAAAACCAGAGGTACTCGTCAGCATTGCTTTGATCATGAATACCCCTGAGAGCAGAAATAAGGGCACCAACAATAAGGAGCTGCGTCCAACTAATCTATGTACCTGTATTTTCCCTGTCCGCATTAACCAGGCTTGCGCGATCAGCATCAACATCCATAACGTGGCCGTGATGCCATGAAAGTGATGGACGAAATCGTTCTGTTGAAGATTACCGAAATACGAAGGATAAAAACCAATCAGCGCAATCAGTAACACTGCGACGAAATAATAAACCGCTTGCCTATACATAGCGCTCTCCACCCCTCAATAGAAGGCTCCAAGTTTGTTGGAACTGGAGGTAGATAGCAAGCGGTTTAGGCTTAAAGATCTGAAAGAGGTACACCATGCAGAAAATGAGACACCTCTGAAACAAAAGCGCAGTAAGCGAACGAACTCAACTAAGGGCGGCAATTAGCACTAGGGGCTTGGGTTGTATGCAATACAGAATTTGTCCATCGTATTCGTAAAAAAGAGCGAATGATGGGCTGTTTATCTCTCTGTAAAACGAGGAACGCCACGGTTTCCTTACACTGACATAATTGATCAATTTTGATCTTTTTTTCGAACTTCACAAGCCCGTCTGCCTGTCTAGGCTCGACATTCTCCGCAGTGTCTGTACCGCGCTCAAGGGTGCTACTCCAAGCAAAAAGAGAAATTCAAGCGCTAATATATTAAGAGACGCTATCGTATTTTCAGCGGTATAATGCCGCTTCATTAAGAAAAACTAAAGAAGGTTTGGTTTCATAATCTATGGTGCGCCTTGGTCATGTTTTACGTAGTGCTGTTGCGGTGCTGCTTTTATCGATGCAACTTCCCACGATGGCAAGTGTCGTAATACGAACAGCGGCGCAAGAATCGTCCGAGCCGAAGTTCATTGCCCTCCACCATCAACATGCTGTCGGCGGAATCTGTGTTGATATTTTCCGCGCAATTGAGAAACGTAACTCAGAAATCAAATTTGTCGGTGATCAGGTCTGGATGCCAAGATTGCGTATCGATGCCAACTTTCATGAGAATCGTATCGATGCCATTTGTGGTGTTCAAAATATTCAGCGAAACACAGCGCAATACAAACTTTTAGACACACCTCTCTTTGCCGTAGATTATTTATTGGCGGTCAGAGCAGATGACCCAATTGAACTAAACAGCTGGGAAGACATTCGGGCCTTAAACGATGAAGGCATAATCCTAGTGCTTCGAGGCTTTGGGATTACGGATATCTTACAGAACATAGGCGGCTTGAAGATCGATAATGGTGCCACCTCTTCGCTATCGAATTTGCGCAAATTATTGGCAGGTCGCGGTCGTTTTTATTGCCACCGCTCTCCGGGGATAAAGAAATCAATTGCCCAAGCCGGTTTCGAGAAACAAGTTCGCTTACTCGACAACCCTAAGCTAACGGAAAAGTATTTTATGGGAGTGCGAAAAAACCTACCCGAAGAACAAGTAAAAATGATCAGCGATGCCCTCGCCTTCTTACACAAGAGCGGTGAGTTAAAACGCATTTTTGATCGATACCGCGAGTGATTCACTTCCTATTTTGCTGCATGATCCATCATCGCCCTGAAACTTGCGCAACAGCACGAGAGCAATAAGAAACAATCGATCGCTTGCAAAATAGATTCACTTCGCCCAAGAAACTATCTTGACCATCGCAAACGTTGAGCAGCAGCTCTTCTTTTCGCCAGAACCTCGCATGGCGAATATTCGCCTTCATCCTACAATTTCCTCACAAAATTCATGCCACAAAGCGCTACACTCGCGCTTCCAAATAAAAAAATGAATACAAGAAGGAAAGACAATGAATCAGCAAAAACGAAGGTATCGCTCACCCTTTTCACTGAGCTTTATAACTATTACCTGCGCCACACTTATACAAGCCTGCGGCGGCGGTTCTTCAGGCAATACTAGCCCTACTCCTAACACTCCTATAGTCGTTACTCCTAGCAAGACTGTCCCCGTATTCGTTGATGGACAAGCGCAAGTCGTTCCTGGCTTTCAAGATAAAGCTGCTTGGATTAAACAAGAACTCTGGGTCGAGACAGAATTTGATAGTGATGGCGACGGCAAGAAAGATCGCATGCATGTGGATGTCACACGCCCTCGCCAAACCGAAAGTGAGAACCTCAAAGTCGCCGTCATCTATGCCAGCTCCCCCTATTATGGTGGTGGGATGACCAATCAAATTATGTGGGACGTCAATCAAGAGCTTGGTGGGCCATTGCCTAACCGCGTGTTCAACACACCAGCGGTTTTTCAGCCAGTTCGCCCAGTCATCTCCAACGACGAAGTTGATAATTGGGTACCACGCGGTTTTGCCGTCGTTCACTCTGAAGCGCCCGGTACCGGCCTATCCCAAGGTTGTCCGACTTCGGGTGGCATGCCGGAAGAATATGCTCCTAAGGCAGTTATTGATTGGCTCAATGGACGCGCTAAAGGCTACACTAGCTTGCGTGGCACAGAAGAAGTGAAAGCGACTTGGAGTACTGGCAAAGTGGGAATGACCGGTACGTCCTACAATGGCACGATTCCACTTTCAGCAGCGACTACCGGTGTTGATGGCCTCGAAGTGATTATTCCCATCGCGCCAACTTCCTCTGTTTACCACTACTATCGCAGCAATGGTTTAGTACGCCACCCTGGCGGCTATCTCGGCGAAGATGTTGATCAAATCTACGACTACGTTTTTAGTGGCGATCCTGCCCTGCGCCCTTATTGCAATGCGACGTATAGAGATGGTCTATTCATGGCCAACTTCGACCGTCTCCATGGTGACTACAATCCGTTTTGGGCAGATCGCGACTTACTGAATAAAATGGCGCGTTACAAAACCCCGACTTTGCTGTCCCATGGTCAACATGACTGGAATGTACTCCCTGAACATTCAGTTCGCATCTATGAGGCACTCAAAAAGAAAGGGGTAATGACCCAGCTGTACATGCACCACGGCGGGCATGGTGGTGCCGCCCCTTTTGAGTTGCGCAACAAATGGTTCTCCCACTATTTGTATGGTGTCGATAACGGTGTTGAAAAAGATCAACGCGCCTTAATTGCGCGTGAGGGCGCTGATCGCTTGCTGCCCACTGCCTATCCTGATTTTCCGAATCCGAACGCTGCAACTGTCCAGTTTGCGCTGGCGGGTGGAGGTAATTCGATTGGTGTTTTGAGCAATAGTGCGAACACGATCAGTGCAACCGAAACGCTAATCGATAATGTCGCATTTTCGGGCGCGCAACTTGCAGAAAGCCCTAGCTCACCCCATCGCTTGTTGTACGCGACACCAGAGTTAAAGTCGGCTTTGCATTTATCAGGCGCACCCCGCATTAGCTTACGATTAGCTGCAAACAAACCTGCCGCCAATCTTTCAGTATGGTTGGTCAGCCTACCCTTCGATAAAACCAAAGTAGGTTCCGAGGGCTTACAAGGAGTTATCTCGCGTGCTTGGGCTGATCCACAAAATCATGCTTCGCTCAAGACCGGTGGAAACTACAATTCGATGCAAGCGGGCACGCCGCTCACTCCCGGCGAATTTGTGGAATTGAGCTTTGATCTTCAAGCGCATGACAGAATCATCCCCGCTGGGAAGCGCATTGCCTTGATGATTATGTCCAGCGATAGAGACTTTACGCTGTGGCCCAAAGCTGGCACCGAGTTAAGTATTGATCTGAGCAGATCGAAGTTCACTCTGCCAGTGGTCGGTGGCAGTCAAGCTTGGGAATCGGCGATTCGATAATGAGCTTTAGCTGGTAATGACGGGGCCCATGCAACATTGCACAGGGCCTTTTTTCTTTCTCGATCGGGACAATAATTTAAGTCATGTACACACTGCTCTTGCCCAACGAAGCGCTGCAGATTAAGGTGCGATAAATTCCACTAGCTATTTTCGCGGGCATTTGTACGTTGCTGTGCGCGCCGGTGGTACTCAGCGTTCGTTTTCTCTTCGAACGATTGTGCCTCTTGTGTCCCATACATCATGTAATACCAATGACTCTTCTCGTTCGGCTCTGCTTGACCAGCAGCATCTTCAAGAGCGACCGTATCGCCACCATCTTTCATAATAATAGACGCGTAATGATTCTCCCACGGGCCATTCGCGGTGTCGTCGTCGCTATAGTCGATATAGTGATAATCTCCCACATTGCCGCCGTTTTCAATGGCATTACTATTGGCCAGTAGGTAGTTCTTCAAATCGCCACATGAGGTTGGCAGATACGGTGAATCTTGATCGATCGCAGCGATGTCATTGTCGAGTTGCTGCACTCGCTCACCGACTTGCTTCAGCATAGTCGCTTTTGCGATTTCATCGCCAGAGGTATAGATAATCAACTTCTCCAATGTATCCCAGCCGATAGCAGCAAGTTTTCCCATGTTCCCAGTCACTTTCAATTTGATACCGGCTTTTTCTGCATCTTGGTCGATGTCTGTGTGAATATCGCGAAGCAGAACGACTGCATCTTGCATTTTCTTCTGTATGTTGCCGATCGCTCCTAAAGCAGCTTCTGCTCTACCTTTATCACTCAACGCGGTCTTATGATTTTTGAGACTTTCCTTGTACCATGGGTTCGCCGAACACGACGATAGGAAATTCATGGTGTGCATCCATCCCAATGCAAACTTCCCATACAGTCGGTTGTTGGCGTCACCAAGTTCGTTTTGCACCGCTGGTTTGCTAGTTAGTTTTGTACCTGCGTAATTCTTGAACTTTGGCGAGATCTTCTTGTAATCGCGTCCACCAAAATGCCAATCTCCTGCCGCGGTCAGTTCTACATTCGTGACCTGTTTTGCAGCTAAAGCCTCGCGCGCGGTGCCAAGCATCGCCTCTGTCGCATACAGTTCTTTTGAATGATCTTGCTTAAGAACGATAGTTGCGTTTTCAGAAATTTGGAAACCTTCTTCACTGCTCGCATATCGTTGCACTGCCGGTGAAGCTACAGTGGCCGATACAGTCTGCTGCTGTGCAATTGTCTTATTCTGTACTGCATGCTCCTTGTCACGACTTCCCACCTCTAAAGCCTTCGCTCCCATCGCATCAGCCTCATCCTCTAAACCTGCATCATCATTGACGGGCACTCCAGCTTTCATCTGCATCGTTGGCTTTACCCGTCCTTGCGCTTGCTGAACCACATGCCAAGCCTCATGTGGGAGATGCTGCTCCTGCCCCGGTGCGACATGTATTTCATTCCCCTGCGCATAGGCATGAGCATTGAGCTGGGCTGGTTTCGACGAGTTATAGTGCACCTTGACATGGTCCATGCTCATACCGGACAGTGATTCGATACCGGACTTGAGTTGATCAGGCAAGCCTGTGTTATTCGGCTTCGCTGACTCAACTCTTTGTACTGTTTCGGGCATCGCTTGCATAGGCGCTTCTTCCTCAACACGCTGCATGACGCTAGATTTGGCCTGCATCCTTGCTTGCACCCGCCCCAATTGACGCGCGGCTTCGCTTGTATTGGCCATGTCTTGAGCGCGGCGTTGAGCTGTCAGTGTGTCGCGAGCATCCACCATTTGCATCGATTGTGGTTGGTGGCCAGACTGCATTTTTTCTTGTGGATTCGATATACGCGTTTGCATTTGTAATCCTCTCACATCATTTCAAAGAATGCGCTGAACACTTGTTGGAGTAGCTGTCGGCTTAGGCGAAAGACCTAGGGCTAATCATCGTAAAATTTTGCAAGCTCCGAGCTTAGGGGGCTAACAACAATCTACCCAGTATAGGAGGAATAACGTGACAACAAAACAGTTATTTTTTTATATGCCGCAGTGCAGTATTTCCTGCACCACCTCGACTACTTATGGCGACTCAGAAACCAAAGCGGGCGATCTGATGCAATTTTTTTCTAAGGAGCAATGTGACTCACATTGCCTTAATCAGTGATTCGATCTTCGACAATGCTGCATATACCAATGGCGGCCCGGCATTGATCGATCATATTCGTCGACTTCTGCCAGCCCATTCTACCGCCGACCTCTTGGCGAGAGATGGAGCATTGATCAGCGATGTCAAAGCACAACTCGAAAATCTCCGTCCAGAACATACGCAACTAGTTCTAAGTGTGGGTGGGAACAATGCATTACTGAACGCAGGTGTTTTAGATTTACAAGTAGCAAGCAGCGGTGAAGCCTACTTTCATTTAGAAACCGTAGTGGACGAATTTGAAGCTGCGTATCGAAATCTTATTGAAGGGTGTATGCAGTTAAATCGCCCGCTGTGTGTTTGCACAATCTATGAAGGTTCTTTTGATGACCTGGTTTATCAAAAAATGGTAAAGCTCGCACTACGCGCATTCAACAATGCAATTCAAATGGTAGCGCACGATCATTGCTTGCCAGTTATAGAGTTAAGACGGGTATGTACGCGAGCGGAAGACTACGCCAACCCAATTGAGCCTTCAGTCATTGGCGGCGAGAAGATTGCACGCGCTATCCTAAAAACACTACTGTAATTGATAACCTCAGCAACTGCTTTTTCTCATCAGTCTGGAAAAAGAAAGCTTAGGCTTTCATCCTAGGGCTTGACCTGAAAAAACTGGATTTCAATCGCAAAACTGCAGGCTGTCTTCATCAATTCGCGATACATATTTGTCTTTTGATTTATGTAATTTACTTCATTTTCTGCATCTTTCCTTTTCGTGCATTTAATAAAACGATAACGAACAATATTTTTTGCTCAAAAAAGACGTCAAATAGTCTTTTTAATACGCTCAAAATCTTGTAATAAAAAGACCATTAAGAGCCAATGAATCCACGCTCAAACTGTTGTTTTTTATCACGCCACTACCAAACTTAACTAAAGACTAAATTTACTTTTTAAGCATATTTATCTCGCAATTTTCAATGCAAAAAAGGAATTTGTTTGTTTTTTAGACATTGATAAACCAAACAAAATATGTACTTTTACAGAATTTTATTTCGCAAGGTACTTTTATAGTTTTTTTGACTAGTCAAAAAATAATATCAATATGAGCCTTCTAATTATTTAAAAAGAAAGATCTAGAAGGATCCTTTTTCTCGTGCAAATTGACAGCCGATTGTAAAAAATGGTTTCCTAGCCTTCGGTCATCCTCAATGACTTTAATTCATAGAAACTAAATGGAAATGGACTCGGAACTGAAAGTGTTCTGAACGTTCTGAAATGCTTGCTGCCCAGCTAAAGTCTCACGAGGAAAGTTTGGGTTGACATGTGTTTTTTTGAATCACTACACGGTACTTAGGAGAAATAATGAATATAAAAGCAAATAGCATTCGGCTGAGTGCAATCGCGGTTGCGGTAGGTATGCTCGCTGCAGGGAGTGCATATGGACAAAGCTCTGAAGGCTACATCAACGGTAAAGGCAAATCCGGTGACAAAGTCACTGTGGTAAATGCGGAAACAGGCTCTAGCCGTGTCGTTGTGGTCGACAGTAACGGTAATTTCAGCTTAGCTAAATTGCAACCAGGTAAATATACACTGACTGCTGGTAACGTCACCAAAGAAGTCACTGTGTCTATCGGCTCGGGTAGCTCGGTTGTGATGAACGAGACAGTGCAAACGGTCACCGTTTCTGGTCGTCGCGCGGTAATCGACATGAATAGCACTGAAACAAACGTTGTTTTCACTGCAGAACAGATGCAAGCTTTGCCTGTCGCACGTGACGTGAACTCAATTGCTTTGTTGGCTCCTGGCGTTATTAAGGGCGATCCAGATTTGGGCGCTGGCGGCTTGCCATCCTTCGGCGGCGCTTCTGTGGCTGAGAACGGTTACTACATCAACGGTTTCGACGTTACCAATATTCGTAATTTCTTGTCCTATGCTGATCTACCATTTGATGCGATTGGTTCGCAACAAGTTAAATCTGGTGGCTACGGTGCTGAATATGGTCGCTCCTTGGGCGGCGTTATCAGTTTGGCGACCAAACGCGGTACCAATAAATGGAAATCTGGCGCATCTGTGATTTGGGCGCCGAATGCCTTGCGCAGCACAGGCAAAGACCTTTATTCGAAAGATACTGAAGCCCCTGGCTACCTCGTGTTTAGAAGCGCACGTAAAGATTCTGCGCTGGAATACAATGTCTACAGCGGTGGTCCATTGATCAAAGACACCTTGTTCTTCTTCGGTGCTTTGACAGGCAACCGTGATGAGACTGATTCCTTTGGTCGCACTAGCAGTACGAATTTCAAAGCAGGTAAGCCAAACGGCATCATCAAACTTGACTTCACGCCGAACGAGAATCATCGTTTAGAGTTCACTGGCATCTCGAACAAAAAAGAAACTGAGATTACTGATTACATCCGTACTTCCGGACCACAGTACCAAACCAGCCACGTCGGTGTTGGCGGCCGCAGCACGAGTGTCTCTGGCGGTGACGTGATGATCGGTAAGTACACAGGCTACTTGACTGACAATCTGACCATTTCCGCCTTAGTTGGCCGCGTCAACGATAAAGTAACGAAAATTACCGGTGCACGTAAAGCCAATCTCGATTGCCCAGTTGTTTTGGATGAAGCATTAAATGAAATTGGTTGCTGGGCAAAACCTTTCCCTGGCCCATCTATTCGTGATCCAAAAGCACCAGATGACGAAGATAAACGTAAGGCATTCCGCTTCGACATAGATTACTCTATTGGTGACCATACTCTACGCGCTGGTCTCGACAATCAGAAATTCACATCTGTCGCGGCTGGTGCATCCACGTATTCTGGTGGATACTACTGGCGTTATATCCGTAGCGCCAACGGTACAGTCAATGGCGTACCCAATGTCGTGAAACCAGGCGAAAGCTATGTTCGTCGTCGTTTGTCTTCAAGTACCTCTGGTGCATTTGAAGTTGAAAATAATGCGATGTATATCGAAGATAGCTGGAAAGTGAATAAGGACTTGTTGGCGTACCTCGGTTTGCGTTCAGAGTCGTTTGACAACCGCAACGGCGATGGCGTTAGCTTCGTGAAGAAGGATAATTTGATCGCCCCACGTCTTGGCTTCTCTTTGAATGCGAGTGGTGATGGCACATTGAAGGTCTATGGTAATTTAGGTCGTTACTATATTCCTGTAGCGTCCAACACCAATATTCGTATGACGCGCGGTGAGATTTTCGAACATCGTTTCTACACGTATACAAGTCGTGATCCACGCACACAAGGTCCAGTTGGCTTGGGCTCTGAAGTTGGTGTAGCACAAATTACCGGTGATGGTTCTTTGGCGAACCCAGCAACGATCGCGGATACCAAGTTGAGCCCAATGAACCAAGATGAATTGATTTTGGGTTTCCAAAAAGCGCTGAATAAAGATTGGACGTTCGGCGTCAAAGCTATTTCACGCAAGATCAACAGCGGTATGGATGACTATTGCTCACATATTGGCTTCGAAAATTGGGCTGCTGACAAGGGCTACAAAAACTTCGATTCCAGTACGATGGCGCAATGTATCTTGATCAACCCAGGTAAAGACGTCACATTGATGATTGATGTGAATAATGATGGAAAATTGGTTGAATCAACCGTTCCATCAAAATACTTAGGTTTGTCGAAGTACACACGTACTCACAATGCTTTGGAATTTACTTTGGAGCGTCCATTTGATGGTAAATGGAGTATGCAAGGTTCCTATACTTTGGCGAAAACACGTGGTTCTGCTGAAGGTTATGTGAACTCTGTCATCAACCAAGAAGATGCTGGTGTATCCCAAGACTTTGACTTCGGTTCCTTGTCAGATGGTGCTGATGGTTACTTGTCGAATGATCGTCGTCACACTATCAAAGTATTCGGTACTTACATGGTTAGTGATGAACTGCGTCTTGGTATGAATGCCGTGGCTAGTTCTGGTCGTCCATATAGCTGTATCGGTTTCGTACCATCCTATCGTCCTGACTACTCTGATGCAGTTAACTACACAACCGCTTCCTCATACTACTGCTTGAACGCACAAGGTAAATCTGTGTTGGTGCCACGTGGTTCTGCAGGCCGTACGCCATGGTCTGCGACAGTTGACTTCCAATTGTCCTACTTGCCAAAAGTTAGCAATGGTAAGTTGACTTTGTCCTTGGACATCTTCAATTTGCTCAACAGCCAACAGGTACAAGAAGTAGTTGAACGTCGCGACTATAGCCGTGACACTGTGACAGAAGGCAAACTCAACCCAGACTATGGCATGCCATCTTCTTTCCAACCTCCACGTTCAGTTCGTTTGACTGCACGCTACGAGTTTTGATTGAGGACTTAAGTCCATCGTTTAGTCAACGATTGAGTTCGTTGACTTCATAAAAATACCCCCGAAAATTTTTCGGGGGTATTTTTTTGCCTAGGCATTCTGACGCGGACAATATTGAACCAAGAGAATGCAGAACTGGTCACCGACTAAAAACAAAACATCGGTCTGAAAATGCGGCCTCACCTACGGTTTTTTTTAGAGAATAGAGATTCGACTTCGATACATAATTCGAAACCGCAGATGTTGGTTCAATTCTTTAGGTTGATGACTTATACTCAAGCTGATTTGCGAACCGATAGCATTGATTGGACAGCGTAGCGCATTTTAGTTCGCATCAGGAACAGTAGTGGAAACTACTACAGCAGTGTGGTCGGCAATTTCTCCGAGATCAATAAGCGATCAATACGATTCTTATCCATATCGACCACCTCGATACGGAACCCTTCCCATTCGAAATATTCCGAGACTCGAGGTATGTAGCCAAAATGGGTCAGCACGAACCCCGCTAAGGTGTGATAAGAGCCAGAAGCCTCCTCTGGAAATCTAACTTCGGTATCAAGTATTTCACGGAAACGATCAAATGAAACGCCACCATCAATCAACCACGAACCATCCTCTCTTTGCACGCAGTCTTGCTCAATGTCGCTATCGACTGCTACCACATCACCAACTAGGGCACTCAACACATCACTAAGGGTAACAATTCCCTCGATCTCGCCATATTCATTAATGATCAAAGCAAGTTCTGCACGATTTTTCTTGAATGACTCTAAGAGCTGCATAGCACTTAGTGCTTCGGGTATAAATAACGGTGGTTTGATCGCAGCAGCAATATCTAAACTTTGCATCGATTTTCGCTCAATCGCTTGATCGAATAGATGGCCACCATGAACAATCCCAATGACATTCGACAGATCACCTTTACATACTGGGAAACGACTGTATGGACTAGATGCAATCTTCGCCAAATTATCTTCCAACGGTTTCTCGATATCGATGAAGTCGATGTCCATGCGTGGCGTCATTAGAGAAACCACACGGATGTCATCTAAGCGTAGTGCTCGCGAAACGATCTCATGTTCGGTTTTTTCAAACAAGCCTGCGGCCGTGCCTTCTTGCAGCATACCAGCGATTTCTTCCTCAGTGACCGCAACATTTCTTGCTTGATGGAGACCAACCAAACGCAACAAAGCTTCCGTGGTGAAGGTTAATATCTTGACGAACGGCCCCATGATTTTCGACAGCCACTGCATCGGCATCGCAATCAGCGACGCCACCGTTTCTGGGTATTGCATTGCAATGCGTTTCGGCAAAAGCTCCCCCAAAATGAGCGAAGAAAAGGTAATGCAAACCACCACAATTCCTAAGGCAACTTCGCGAGCAAACTCGGCAATTAGGGGGATAGCCTCAAGCCGAGGAGCAAGTTGGGCAACTAAAGATGCCTCGCCAAACGCACCGTTAAAAATACCAATCAGGGTAATACCGACTTGAATTGTGGACAAAAATCGGCTTGGGCTGTCGGAGAGCTCAAGCGCTACTTGTGCACCACGACTTCCATTTTCAGATAGTTTTTGTAAGCGAATACGCTTAGAAGATACGACAGCAATTTCGGACATGGCGAACAAGCCATTCACCAAAATCAAACCAAGAATAATCAATATGTCCATATAGAGAGGCGATTAGGAACGAATCGCCCTCGGTTGTTTGCGAAAAAGTATTGTACTCAAAATTTTGCCTGTGACACTCGGTATCAAACTTTATTTCCCAATCTCTTAAGCCTTAATTAGTCTCTAGTCTCACTGATCAAACTTCACGATGGACAGAAACAAAATGCCGGCGTCGACCATCAAGTAGGGCTTTGCGGCCCCTATTTGCGCCAACTAGATAGAAACTAAGTGTCCTTCGAGCGGCGAATGATACCGAAACGAAGGAGAGTGCACTGATCTTCACAAGCATCAAAAATTTACACAATCAAAAAAAGTTAATAAAAAAATAACAAGATGCAATCTTAAATGATATGATGTGTAAAAAACAATTTTCTTTAACATAATTGTGGTCAAATACTGCAATCGCACTCTTCCAATTCATGACTTTTCAACATTTTTCTCTCTTAAAATCGATGCCGACTTCAAACACCTGGAAAAGTAGGTTCTACCTCTGTTTTCTTATTTCATTAAGCGCTTGCGGCGGTGGCACAAATCCAGCCCCTTCATCCGTCACACCCGTGAGCCTCAATATTTCGGCAAGTAGCCCAGAGATTGAAGCTGGCGCAAAAAGCGTATCAATCTCAGCCGAAGTGCTTGGGACGACTGGTACTGCCAATTGGACGTTAGAAGGAAATCTTGGCAGCCTGAGTACAAATGCAGGAAATGTCGTTGAATACTTTCCCCCGCCAACAGGAACTGTAGAGACTTCCAGCAACATCAAAATCACGGCCAGTATTAGTTCAGTGAGTAAATCCATCACTGTGCTCTTACGCCCTAGTGCCAGTGGCGTCTACTCTTATACTGGTGCCATCAGCGGAAAAGGATTGATTAATGCATTTGGGACTGAGGCACGATTCTCCTCCCCCACCGATATCGTTGTCGATGCCGATGATGCCATCTACTTGTGGGATGCAGGGAATGAACGTATTCGTCGTGTCACAAAGGCTGGGGAAGTCACGACCTTCTCTATAATCAATCCTGCGCAACAGGCCGGGCGCCTCTGGTACAAACTCCGCCATCTTTCAGGGCGCTTTTCCTATGTCAATAAATCTGAAGATCTACAATTAACAGAACCGGAAGCCCAATTGATCTACCCAGATGGCCGCAAAGTTTTGCTGACAGATATTGACTTACCATCAGTCACTGACTATCGCGACTTTGATGGCAATATCTATCGACGTTCGTCTCCTTCCTCTGCAAAAAGTTTTTCTGTCATCGAGAAAAATGGCCTTGTGATTGCCGGTGCTGAAGCTGCAACATTAGCGAAAGATGGTTCTGGCAAAGATGCACGATTTGTCTCCATCAGCAATTTACTGGTCTTTCCAAATCGGATGATCTATGTATTAGATCGTGAACAAGCCAGTGGCAAATATCAGTTACGCCAAATTACTCAAGATGGGAATGTAAGTACCCTGAGCACCGCGAAGTTCGAATCGCCAGCTCGTATTATTCCGAATTCTGGCGCCTTGCCGACTATCCTCGACCGCAATGGTATTCATAAGTTGCTCGCCAATGGCGATTGGAACTTTACATCAGTGGACAATGCCAAACTCATTCCTGGCAAGAATACCGAAACTGACTCCCCAGATGCGACGGCGGATAAAGACGGCAATATTTATTTAAGCGATCCAAATCAAAATCGAATTGTTCGAGTAAGCCCTCAAGGACGTGTTAGCGTTTTCGCGGGCGTACTTGAATCCCAATCAAGTACAGGTCCAGTCGATGGCCAAATTGATGTGGCTCGCTTTTTCAACCCTTACTTCATTACTAAGGACCGAGCAGGAAACTTGTACGTATTGGAAGAGGCACCGAATCTGATTGATACGTTCGGCCTCTCTTGGAAACAAAACGTGCTCACATTACGCAAGATCTCTACTAGCGGAGCGGTAAGCACACTGTCTGCGCCTGGCATATGGTGGGGACAGGTAGACACCAAAAAGACGGCGGAAACGTTTAGGTTCCCTACCAGTTTGGTCGTCGACAATGACGCCAACATCTGGATTTTTGACCGGCCTGTACCAGAATACACCACGGGATTTCCACCGCCGAGAGATGAAAATTTTATTTTTAAAATTTCGCCAGATGGGAAAGTGAGTAAGCTCAATACAAAAATTACTGATTGCCCACCAAGTTCTCGCGAATGGATGCTATGTGCTATCACGTTCGATGGCATAGATAATCTCTTGATTGCAGATGGTGCAGGTGTACAGAAATTACTTCCAGATGGCACAACAACTAAACTCCCAGGAATGGAAAGCTTCGGTCCCGTCAGTGCCTTATCATTCGACAAGCAAGGTAACCTGTTCTTTGCCGGCGAGCAAAATACGACGCCCGGAGTCTATAAACGTTCAACGGCAGCTTTAGTCTCAAAATTGCATAGCGTCACGACACGACTAAGCCCATCCATGCTGGTCGACGACCTCGGCAATATCTATGATGCCGAAGCTTGTACCCTAGTGAAAATCACAGCAACGGGAAGCAAGAGCGTGATTGCAGGAGCGGACCGTCAGTGCGGTGTGCGCCTAGGAAAATTTCCAAATGCACGCTTGCACAATGTAAGAGGTTTAGCTTGGTTAGAAAATAACTCACTCTACGCCACGTCACTGAATTCCATACTCAAAGTGGTTATCCAATAAGCGCGTTCAACTTGTTCGTACTAATGGCGAACATCAGCTAATTCAAGGGGCAGCATCGACTCACCATCGTAGCTGCCCTTTGCTTTTTTCATCGACAAGAATTCACATTCACCTCAAAAATTCGACCCTACGACCAGGCATCGGACAATCTCGATTCGGGCTCGGTAGAAAGATTGCGCAGTGGACTGTGGTAAGCACCACTGTTGTGTTCCGTGACCTACGAATATTGAACCTTCGAACGGAATAATCATGATGCAGGTTTCGTCGCGCTTACGGTTGATGAGTTGGCATGGCTCTACGTCGATCCACCATACTATGGCAAGGGAATCGGCAGCGCGCTGATCAATGCCGGCCTGGCAATGAGTCATTCGCTGTGACTGTGACTGAATTGTGGCATCCGGGCTTAGAACAGTAAGTCACACTTCTAGGCTCCCGCATATAAAAATCATCCACGAAACTCAGCAAATCATCTTAGCTTCGCTCTCCAAGCTAGCATGCATGGTTCAATCGCGCGGTAAATTTTGATTTCTTTTACCATCTATTCTTCCTCATCTCGGCGATAAAACCACCTAAAATGCTGCCGGTTACCTTTGCATCTACGCCGGTCAAAAACTTCGATATTCAAACATTCTTAGGAGAGAACGAAAATGAAATGCCCAGTTTGCGAGAACGTTAACCTGTCGATGACGGAACGCCAAGGCGTTGAAATTGACTATTGCCCACAATGCCGCGGTGTCTGGTTAGATCGAGGAGAGCTCGATAAGATCATCGAACGATCTGGCACAACAGCAGCCACCAGCGCCAATGCGCATGCAGGCACGCCGACTCCCCGCCCACCAAGCCCACCCGTGCAACCGGTGTCATCACCACACCACTACCCGCAGCAGCATCAACAGCATCACCATCAAAGTTATCAAAACCATGGCGGGCATTACAAGAAAAAGAAAGAAGGCTTTCTTTCTGAGTTATTCGACTTTGATTGACAACAATTTCGCCTTCGCTAGTTTCTAAAATCACCGCGCAGATTTGGCGCTGACACTGACTGCAACCCAGCAGTCAGATCTCAAGGTCGTCAGAAATACAAGACAGATTTGGGCTGCCGCCAGTTGCAGTAAGTTGCAGCAGCTTGCATTTGGCAGCCCTCACTTGTCATGTAGGTCAACTCACTTGATTTTAGGCACAGGCATACTACGGCCATTTTGAGTCAAGATGAGCTGCACAACTTTACCATTCTCGTTTTTCTCAAATTTAAGCGAACCGCGCACATCAGGCACGTCGAAGAATTCGTGGCTAGTTGCAAAAATCTCTATTTCTGATTGTCCAGTAGCCTGGGTGAGAAAACGATTCCCATCACGCTTGACAGTTAATATGAAGTTAGGACGAATTTGATATTCGCCTACGAATACATCAAACACCTCATTTGTCATCGCAAATTGTTTGGGTGCTTCTGGCAGCACCTCGTTTAGTCTTTCATGCGCTGTACTGGTTCCGCGTTGGTGGACAGTTAAATCTTTTACTTTACCTTTGCTGTCTTTCGAAAAATCGACGCGCAACAGGCTTTCGTTATCCTTGAAGAAGCCAGTTTCAGAATACGCTTGCAGAACGGTACGGGGCCCATTGGTGCGCGTCATTACTAATTTATCTCCTTCACGTGTGACGAAACGACGATTAGTGGCATCAATTTTATATACGCCAACATATTGATCAAGAATTTTGCTATCAAGCTGAATAGCATTGAACTCCGGTATAGTTTTACCTAGTACGGTGCTTGCAAGTCGAGTTGCTACCATCTCAGAGGAAGCAAGCCCAGAGTCGGAATTGGTGAGTACAGCCACATAAAGTTTTTCCGTTGGCATACTTAAAGCATAGGTCGCAAACCCAGGAATGCCCCCACCGTGGGCTATCATAGGCTTACTTTCGAATTGCCCAATATTCCAACCGTATCCATAGTCTGTCGCTTGACCATTACTCAGTTTGTAAGCCGTGAATACACGCTTCCACGAGTCCGGCTTCAAGAGCTTACCTGCTTCAATAGCAGCATCCCATTTCGCTAGATCATCAACATTCGACACTAAAGCACCCGCGGCATACGGGATTGTCATACTTATTTTGTTACTCGCTTGAAATTGACCCTTGCTAGGGGTATGACCGAGTGCTTTGATTTGCTTACTCCGCTCGGAATTTTCATATGCGGTGTCCTGCATTCCCAAGGGCATAAACAGCGCACTCTCAACATACTTGGCGTAAGACATACCGCTTACTTTTTCGATCACAGCCCCGAGTAAGAAATAGCCAGAATTATTGTATTTCCACTGAGTTCCTGGTTCAAATTCCAAGGGATCATTCTTGAAGCTATCGATCATCTCCTTGACTGTTTTGTCGACACCTACGGTGGCAATAAAGCCTGGTTTACCTGTGTAACTTGGAATACCTGAAGTATGGGTAAGCAGGTGTTCAATCGTCACTCGTTTGCCGCTTTCCGGATAATCGTCGACAAACTTAGAGATAGGATCATTGAGCGAAATTTTTCCTTGCTCTACCAATTGCATGATTGCGACTGCGGTGAATTGTTTAGTAATCGAACCTAGGCGCATGACATGTTGTGCGCTAAGTGCTTCATTTTTCTCCACGTTCGCAAGGCCGTATCCACCGCGAAGTAAGATTTTTCCATCCTTAACAACAATCACGGTAGCACCCGGTTGAGTGACACCATAGTATCGTTTTGCAATGTGATCAAGCTGTGAACTTAAGTTTACGGTGGGCTGAGCGTTTGTGTTTTCAGGCGCCACCATCGGCTGTGCAATGACCTGAGTTGATGCGGCAAGTAAGAGTAATCCAAAACCAATCGGCGTAAGTTTGAACATATATTTTCCTATCAATCGAGACATGAAAGCGGTCGGAACTGACCGAAGCTTATGAGAGTACAAGGATAAACGAAAGGACTTTTCATCCACGCGCACTTGCGACGAAGCGGGCTTTTGTGCGTATCAATGGCATTCCGATAGGATAAATGGCAGCGATACTTCGAGAATACAGGCGCTCTTGGTGGTTCACCCACTTCCATCTAGATTGAAAGTTTAGTTCCTAGCTTGAAAATTAGTATGCCTAGTCTTTACAATCTTGATCATGCGCCTAAGAAAATTCTCTACTAATGGGCATAGGTTGAAGTAATCGCTAGCAATATAGGCCAAGCTTTGTTTCGGTATTTCCACAGTCAGATTAGGTTACCTATCAACAAGAATCTTGATGGCGATCGCTACGCTTATTTGAAATCGAGAGAATTTCATGAGCTGACACTCATCCTAACGCACATCATGCCTCCTCTCTTTTGATTGAATAATGCGAGAGCATTCTATGTAGCGCCGGAACCTGAAGCAGTCTGCTTTGCACCCTGTTCTGCCAATGCCCTGTGGTCGACGGCTGCGATATTTCTGATAGTCGCTCCCAGTAGTGCCAATATTCTGGCATCTCACGAAGCTTCTTGCTAATCGAGGCGAATATCTCGCAGTTAATTGCAAATTCCTGTTGTTCTGCATCGCCATCGATAAATTGCAATGGATCGATCGGGCGATCAAGTTGAATATAGGCACCAAATTTCTTCCGTGGCCACGAATAAGCTGGTACAACAAGTGCTTGGTTTCTCCGCGCTAAGAATGCTGTTCCCGGCATAATTCGCAAATACCGGTCCAAGAAGGGCACAAAGCTGGTTTGATCTATCGAACCATATACATCAGGGAACATCGTCAGCACTTCACCGTGCTTGAGGGCTTTTACTGCAGTCGCAATGCCGCGCGGATTGTTATATAGGACGCGAATATTCGCTTGACTTGAGAGTATTTCAAAGAATTGCGCATTGCTGGCATTATTCTTGGGATCGTCGTAAAAAATGTTAATTCTTTTCGGCGCCAGGAATTGGGCAATTGCAAGGCTCGCAAACACAAATGAGCCGTAATGTGGTGTCACCATAATAATGGGACGTTGCTCATTTCGTATCGCATCCCAACCATAATCACCACAGGTTTCAACCAGATTGCGCCAGTCCGTATTTGGTCCAAGTCGGGCATAATGCTGCAAAATTGCACTTCGCAATCGAGCGCTCTGAACTCGTGCTATCCATTGCTTATCTTGTTGCAGAAAGCGGCATGTATTCTCAGGAACAGCAAACTGTAGCTGCTCCTTTAAACTCCATTTCCTTGGAATTATTCTGTCAAAGCCTGGAAGCGCGCCCGCAGCATGATAGCTTATGCGAAGAAATGGCTGAAAAATTGTCGAGCTCAAAGACGTAGTTTTCATTTCAGCGACTATTTACCGATGGCTAAACTTTGTAAATAGGAATTCAGAACTGACGCAAAGTGCGGGTGTTGCAATACCTCTCCGTGGCCCACTTTATCGAAGCGTTCAAAACGCGTCCTTGGATGCGCTAAGGACAAACTAGTAAACAGATTTTCGAGGACGGAGATCCGCGTCTGTTCATCTTTTTCGGCAGCCAATAACAAAATCGGTACATTCACGGATCGCAAGACTTCAACATTGTCCAATCCAAGCAAGGATTGATCGACATTAATACGCACAAATGGTCGTGCTAGTAATGGAACAAGGCTATCAACCCACCCCTTCACATCGGCCGCCGTTGATTCTAAAATCAGTCCATGCAGGAGA
Source organism: Oxalobacteraceae bacterium (assembly GCA_947464955.1). Lineage (GTDB taxonomy): Bacteria > Pseudomonadota > Gammaproteobacteria > Burkholderiales > Burkholderiaceae_D > Undibacterium. Next base: position 7,340 of record CANHZI010000027.1, on the reverse strand, counting down.
TGTCGAGATGCGATCTCCGCAGCGACAAAACCACCCATCGAGAATCCGTGAATAATGATTTTCTTGTTCTTTAAATAGGACTGCTCGGATAAAAAACGATATAAAGCATGCCCATCTTCTTTCAGGTTCGCGACACTAGAACGTCCAGAACTTCTACCGATACCGGAGTAATCGAACATCACGACGTCAGCATACGGTGATAGTGATTCCAAAATAGGACCACCATCTTGATCTACTCGGAAAGCATTACCACCACAATAAATGATGATGTACTCTGAATTGGGCCGCGTTCCAATACTAACTGCAATTTGCCGCCCACTGTGCTCGAAATAGGTACGCGTCACTTGCATGCCATTGACTAATTTTGCACTTTCGGGAGGAGCATCTTGTAACAGCAAATCTTTCTCTTTCACTTGAAATTGCACACAGGCTTGCAGACCAAAAATGGCAGCTAGTATCGGTATGTTTTTTACTAATGCTCTCCTCTTAGAGCTGAATTCACTTTTATCCATAAAAATATCGCGTTAAGAATGCAGTTGAGAATACTGCTGTTGAACTTCACAAAGAAATGACTCCATGTTCTGATCTGAATCGTGCAATGAAGTCAAACGCTGTTCTCGAAGAATACATTCGATCAGTCGCAGCTCGTCGCGAATGACCCTTTGATAAATGTGCTTCTGCTTTTGTTCGAACAATGTGGAAGCTAGCCAATCTCTTGGCGGCTTTGCATTTAAGTCGTCGAACATCGCGCCATAAACGTGCTGATAAAAACCTTGGGGATCTAGATTATGCAGATCCGAAGCTCGGATTTGCTCAGTATGTAGCCCGCCATTTTTATCTTCCCCTATGCGTAGTATGTGTGGTTGATGACGTTGAAAGAGCAGAAAATCGATATACGACATTAAGCTTACTGATTCACCTTGCTGCCATTCAAAATAAGAGGGGCCATTGCCTACTAGCTGATCCTGAAAGACGAAAATGGGAGTCGGAACAGCAGCATGAAACTTCCATTCTGCGCTGAGACGTGCTGGGCTTCGTAACTTTGACGACAGGTGAGTCGAGATTATTCCTTCGAAGCCTGAGCCTGCAATAATTCTGCAGTCATTTGACTTCGCATACTCTTCAAGAAAAACGACAATGCGGGAGGTACTTGCACCCAGCACTAGCGAATTAGTGCCCAGATTATTGATAGACTGGGACAGTTGTCGCCGCCATCCTAAACCGGCAATTTTGCTTAACGAAGGTAATCGCATCATCTTCACAAACTCCGAAATGAAGATAGCGACGCTGCTAACTTACATGCATTAATTAATCCTAATACCAGAAGTACCAAGACCACAAACAGGTGACCGATTAATGGCCAAAAGTTACTGGCATGGCTTGAGAACAGCATTTCAGAAATTGCGATCTGGATGCCTAAAGTCTTGCCATAGAAGACAAACATATTCGATAAAAACACAAAGGCCAACAACAAAAAAATGACAAGCCCGATACTTAAACTGACTGACATTCCTCTGTAACTACGGCGCCCCAAGAAGACATCGAGCCATTGCGTCGCAATGCGCTTCATCTGGCTATGTAAATTGTGTACTTGAAGCGCATCCGAGAGTAACCAATATCCGTCAAATTTCATGACCGGATTTAGCGTATTAAGCATCATCGTAAAGCTTAACCAGATGGCCAGAACAATGGTGGGATTAGGTTCTAGTAAAAAAAGAAAAATAAGAACTGAGACAAAGATCGCTTGCACATAAATTCCCCCACCATCGACGGCAACCCGTTGCCATCTCGGCAGTCTCCATGCATCGTGCACTTCTGCATAAAAAGTGGGGAAAATCCAATACAGGCCGACACCTATACCATTTTGTCGGGCGCCAAATCGAGCAATCGCAGCACAATGGCCAAGTTCATGGATCAAGGTTCCGATCAAGCTTAGTGCAAATGCTTGTCCCCATGCAGCTTCGGCCCAATTTAAGTGAGTCAGTTGCGGTAAGCACCAAAACAAAATAAGGGTGCTGGAAAGGAAGACGGCTAATGTGATAAAAAATAGCGGCCATGAAAATAGCATAGCCAGAGGGCGAGCAAGGACTTGAACAGCAGGTCCAGACAAGAAACGCCAGCTCAAAATGAAAGGATTACGCGGCTCTTGCTTCGAAAACAGGCTGGATGGAAAAGCCGAAATCTGGAGCTGAAGGCTCTCGATGTCACAGATCAAATCATACTCTTTCACCAAATGCTGCGAAAGTTCGCGATAGTCACCCCACTCTATTCTCATCGACTGCAAGAGTTGACTCGTCATAGCATCAACCAAAAAGTATCGCTGCCCAGCCACTACCAGGGTTTTCCCCAAGTGCCCAGAAGTCTCGCCAGAAAAAAACTGGACATCGTCACGAAGACGAGGTGGTATCAAAGCTTTGTTCTCAATCGAATTCATATCGCTACCGGAAGAAAATGCATGGCAGAGACAGCAGCACTGCCATGCATTTACAGACCCTAAAAAGGTGTATTAGCTTGGTGAGCAAGTAGAAGTGCAGGAACACTTACCTGCGGCAGCTGCTTGCATATCGGCAGCAGAAACATCTACAACCTCGCCATTTGGAAGAGTTACCAATTCCATCTCAAAACGAGATTCCAATTCTTGAATTTCGAATGTAGTTTTTTGCATGTTAGTTCTCCAAAAAAAGTTAAATATTGCAATGAGCAAACCCCATTGCTGCAACCAAACAAGAAACAATCAATCTTTGATAAAAATGCCAATAAAGCTTTATTGAAACTAATTATTTAATTGCAATTGCGAACCCTATCATATCTAAAAAAGTAATCTTATTGGCACCATTAAAAATACTACCAATAGAAAATAATTCATGTTTACATCGGGCAGTTTTTGATTTGGTCGAATAATCTTCGGTCGCCCGTGAGCAAGTTTCGTCCATCCGAAAAACACTTAGCTTCAGATCTTTTGCCTAACAGACAGGTTTTCTTTACATAGGCTGCTCACATGACCTAGGGGCGATTCATCTTCACCAGAATTTCACTCCTGCGAATAGCTGACGATGCTGCAAAAGCGCGAAAGGAAATCGCCTTATGGGAAAGCCTCCCAATAATAACTTTAAAACTAGATTTTTTCGCACTGCAATAATTAAAAAGCTTTTCAAAAAGACTTTTTTTTATAATACTTTTTAAGCCATTCTATTTGAAACTGAGTTTCAAATAGAACAGCACTGGTTCCAAAAGTCTTGGACCAGTATTCAATTCTTAAAACCAATGGGAGACTTACCAATGAAAAAAATGATCAAACCAAGCATCATTGCAGCCCTCATCACTAGCTGCTTTGCGGCGCAGGCCGGTGAAATTCGTGGCCTCAACTCAGCGAATGCCGTTCCTAACCGTTATATCGTCGTCTTCAAAGACTCTGCACTCAAAACAATCACCGGTGAAGCACGCTCAACGGCTGCTATCGCAGACGCTGTTGGCCGTCGCTCTAACGTTAGCGTTGAACGCGCATTCAACCATGTATTGAATGGTGCGGTTGTCGTCACCGACGAAGCAAACGCTAGAAAGATGGCCGACGATCCTGAAGTCGCTTACGTTGAAGCAGATCAAATCATGCGTGCTTCGGCGACTCAATCGGGTGCAACATGGGGCATTGACCGCATCGACCAAACCAACTTGCCTTTGTCTGGCACCTATACTTACCCAGCAAGCAATGGCGTGCACGCCTATATCATCGATACCGGGCTGCGTGCTACACATAATGAATTCACTGGTCGGGTTGGGAATGGCTACACTGCCGTCAACGACGGCAATGGTACAAACGATTGCCAAGGTCATGGTACACACGTGGCGGGAACAGTTGGCGGCACCACTTGGGGCGTGGCTAAGAACGTCACTATCCACCCAGTACGCGTCCTTGGCTGTGACGGTAGCGGCACCAACTCCGGCGTAATCGCTGGTATGGATTGGGTCGTGGCCAATGCGGTTAAACCTGCAGTCGCTAACATGTCTTTGGGTGGAGGCGCTTCACAAGCGACAGATGATGCGGTCGCACGTTTGACGAATGCCGGTATCGTCACTGTTGTTGCTGCTGGCAATGATTCAGGCAACGCGTGTAGTTATTCCCCTGCCCGTGCTCCAAGCGCAATCACCGTCGGTAGCACGACCAGCAGTGACGCTATGTCGAGCTTCTCTAACTATGGATCATGTGTCGACATTTATGGTCCAGGCTCGAATATCACTTCTGCGAGCAAAGCATCGAATACGGGTTCTACCACAATGTCTGGCACCTCAATGGCTTCTCCACACGTTGCAGGTGTCGCGGCCCTTTACTTAGCGCAAAACACGAGCGCAACACCTAGCCAAGTTGTCACTGCGCTCACAAATAATGCATTGAACGGTAAGATCACTGGCATTCCTTCTGGCGTGAACAAGTTCGTCAATACGCAATTTTTGAACACCACAATCCCGCCAACCGTAACGCCATTGACTAGCGGTACACCAGTGTCTGTTGGCCTAGCGACTAACGCACAGAAAATGTATAGCATTAGCGTGCCAGCAGGGAAAACCAGCTTAGTGATTACCTTGTCCGGCGGCAGCGGTGACGGTGATATTTATGCGCGCATGACTACCCAACCAACGACAACTAGTTACAGCAAGAAATCGGATGGTTCTACGAACACTGAAAACATCACTTTCAGCGCGCCAGCAGCAGGCACTTACTATATCCTGGTCAATGCCTATTCGACTGTCAGTGGAGCAAGTTTGAAAGCCGTAGTGAACTAAGTCCTAGACTCAGGCAAAGTCGACATCCTAAAGAATGCCGTCAGTTTGAAATTGAAACTGGCGGCATTTTTTCTCGCGCTTACTGAGAATATTCAGCATCGGAACCAAGCACTATACATACAACTGCTCTGCTCGCTGCATCAAAACCCAACTCGTCAAAATATACTTATCGCCAGAACGCGGAACACACCCACGATGGGTATGCGTAAAATAAGCAGGTGCGATGACCATCCGTCCAGCCTTCGGCTTAATTGCTCGATTCTGATAAAAAAATTCAGTCTCACCGCCCTCTTCGACATCGTTCAAGTAAAACATAAACAGCAAAGTACGATGCAATTGTTCATTATGTGGCGCCATAGGAAAAACTTCGCAGTGCCAATAGTTATAGTTGCCACTACCTTGCGGGTATTTCTGCGCTTGAATATAGCCTAAACGATACAAGTAGCGCATCAAATCACCGGTCTTGCCAGCTGCCAGAAAATCATAGTTTTCGTGAGTTAACGCAATCGGCTCGCCAGTTTCCGGGTGCGGTAATCGTAGGGCTAACGGAGCGATCAATGCAAAGCGATACTTTTCGAAATACCGCTGCAAATATTCCCCTGTCTTCTCACCGATACGCTGGAGTAAGGCTTGGTATTCAGGATGATCATTGAGTATCAAATCAACGCTGCGTTTTTTATCAAGATCGACAATCCCGCCAGCTTTTCCTTGAATCAAATGGGGGCTGGCATCAAACATACTCATCACCTGTTTGCAAAAGGCAGGCTCCAAGACGTCGTCGTAAATCTCAATAAAATCACCCATTTTTCTTTTCCTATATTCAGATCACTATGCTGCACTCAAATATAAATCTATTATCATTTTTTAACAACACCAATGAGATAAAGTATTTTTGTTGGTTTTCGTTTTTTTCCAATGAACACTCTAGACTGTTCAATTCTTACCGCTATACTGGAACCATCGTCGCCTCTCTTGATTCTTAATTTCACTCCTGGAATCGACAAAACATGCGGATAAATCAATTATTTCTCTGTTTATTCTGCAGCTTCATGGCCATCACAAACGTGTTTGCCCAAACTAAGATTCTGGTTGCTGATGCAAGGCCGCGTCCACCAGAACTGATCGCTGATGAGAAAACGGGAACGGCCAACGGCCCCTGGGTGAGTGTGCTCAACGAAGCAGCCGCATCGATTGGATATCAAGTGCAATGGCGGGTCGTCCCTTTCCCCCGCACATTAGACGATGCAAAAAATGGCGCTATCGATATCGTGCCCGGCATCTATATCGATGAACAGAGAAAAACCTTCATGGAGTTCGTTGGCCCGATTGGTACCGAGCGACGCCCCATCCGTTTCTTAGTTCGAGAGGGAAAGGAACATCAACTCAAATCCTACGATGACCTAAAAAAAAATGCGTGTTGGAGTCAAGCGTGGTTCTCTGTACTTCCCGCAATTTGATCAAGATTCCTCTATCAACAGAGTCGCATCCCAGGACGACGATAATATGGTCAAAATGTTAGTCGCAAACCGATTCGATACGATGATCGTTAATAATGTCGAAGCCGCATCGGCTGCTCTCACACGTAACGCCATTAAAGGAACTGCATGGGCAGATTATCAAGCAGAACGTACTTTGCCGCGATACTACGGCATCTCCAAACGCTCTAAACACAATGCGGCCATCCTCGCCCCAGCACTGACCGAAGCATCAAAAACCATGCGTAAAAACGGGCGCATCGCTGAAATATACAAACAGCATGGCCTCGCATTTAAAGACTGGGAATAGTTAGTCGCGCATCGTTCATTAGCCCCTGATCGACGAAGGGGAAATTTTTTATGTCGGTATCAAACAAGTAGTTACTATCCTCATGGGATTATAAGGGGTCGCACTATTTCTCAGACCCATGGCAACTCTAGACCAACTCTTATTGCTCGTAAGCGGCTTAGGCGGCCTTCATGGCCTGCTACTTGCTGGCTATTTTTTCTTTCGTCAACCTAGCGCTTGGGTCAACAGATTTCTCGCCGGCTTAATCCTTATGTTGAGCATACGGGTGCTGAAATCGGTTCTCTTTTACTTCAATCCTGCAATCGGCAAACAAATATTACAGCTTGGTCTATCGGCTTGCTTTCTAATTGGACCTTTGAACTTCCCAGCTTTCACTAGACAGATTTAAGCCTCATAATCTAGCTCAAAGAAGAGGTGCTTATGTCTGGCAAACGATTTACTGAAGAATTTAAAAAAGAAGCGATTAAGCAGGTAACGGAACGAGGTTATTCTGTTGCGGAAGTCGCGGAGCGGTTAGGAATGACAACACATAGCCTGTATGCTTGGCTAAGCAAATACAAGCAACCACAACCTCGACAGGCTGCTCAAACTGATGAGCAAGCAGAAATAGCTCGACTCAAGGCAGAACTCAGACGCGTGACAGAAGAGCGAGATATACTAAAAAAGGCCGCGGTGGGTTCAACCGGTCAAAGCAACACTGGAATTAAGTTTACTAGCTGGCGTTTCAAATCCCAAGGTTTTTCTTGGTCGCTGATTTAGCTTAAGCGCAATCTTGT
>CANHZI010000026.1 GCA_947464955.1 Oxalobacteraceae bacterium | reverse complement strand
TTGCGTCACGCGCTCGCATTCTCCTCAGTTTTCGTGCTTCTGCTCGGTCTCCTGGCGCTACGCAACAAAGTCATCCGCGACATCAAGCAGTTACCCACGACCCACGCCTAGCTCTTTTGGCCGATGTGGTGAAAATGTAAAACCAATAAGACGGCAAAACCATGCGATAACAGTGCAATATTTGCACTTAAACGGCAAAACCCGCGATAATGCACAGACCTGTAGCTTGCTCTCAAAAAGAGAAACCCCAGGACAAATTAGGCATTACAAATTCTGCTTTACCATAATAACGATATACCACCGAGGTCAATATGCCTGCAGGTCACGAGACAAAACTATCTAACGCAGTTTTCCTTCCTTACATTCCAGCCAACTCCTCACTACCGGAATTCACATTTCGCTCATTGTTGATGGGCACTATCCTTGGGATGATTTTTGGCGCCTCGTCGCTTTACTTGGTATTGAAAGTTGGATTGACGGTCAGTGCTTCGATTCCAGTCGCAGTGATCGCGATTACCCTCTTCAGGTTGACCCATAAACTCGGCGGCAAAGATTCAAGTATCCTCGAAAACAGTATTGCGCAAACGGCAGGCTCCGCAGGCGAATCATTAGCCTTTGGCTTGGGCGTGACCATGCCTGCGATTCTCATTTTAGGCTTTGACCTAGAAATCTATCGTGTGATGCTGGTCGCAGTTCTCGGCGGCTTGCTCGGTATTTTATTGATGATACCGATGCGTCGTACCATGATCGTTGAAAAACATCATGAATTAAAGTACCCGGAAGGAACCGCATGCGCCGAGGTCTTAAAGGCCGCAGCGAACGATGAATCTCGTGCGGCAGCCGGTGAATCCAGTAATCCGAATGCACAAGCAGATGCCAGTCGCCGCGCTAAAATTATTTTTGGTGGCTTCTTTATTGGCTTGATCTACAAAGTATTCAATATTGCGCTCAAAGCTTGGAAAGACACCGTCGACTTCGTTTTTTCTGCACCGCTCAAAGGGGGCTCAATCGGCTCCGAAATCTCACCAGAATTACTCGGTGTCGGCTATATCATCGGTCCACGCATTGCCGCCATCATGGCCGCAGGTGGCGTCATGTCCTATATGCTCTTGATTCCTTTGATCAAGTTCTTTGGTGATGGTTTATTAACGCCACTCGCGCCAGCGACCAAATTAATTAGCGAAATGAGCCCGAATGAAATTCGCGGTGCCTATGTCTTGTACATTGGAGCCGGTGCGGTCGCAACTGGTGGTCTCATTAGTTTGGCTCGAGCATTGCCCTTGATTTGGCGTAGTCTTTCATCGGGTCTTTCTGGTTTTGGTAAGGCGAGTTCAACCTCTTCAATAGACCAACAACATATTCCCAGCACAGAGCGTAGCATCCATATGAAATGGGTCGTCATTGGTTCACTAGCGATCGTAGCCATCATCACTGTGGCAACGCCGCTCCATATGAATGTCTTAGGCGCGCTTCTCATTTTGGTCTTTGGTTTCTTGTTTGCGACAGTATCATCACAATTAACAGGACAAATCGGCCAATCCTCAAATCCGATTTCGGGAATGACGGTTGCGACCTTGCTGTTTACCTGTTTGATCTTCCTGTTGATGGGCTGGGTCGGTGGGCAGTATTACGTCACTGCGCTCTCGGTTGGCGCCATTGTCTGTATTGCTTCGAGCGTCGCAGGATGTACTTCGCAAGATCTAAAAACGGGATACTTGGTGGGCTCCACACCCAAGTATCAACAATACGCGATCTTGATCGGCGCTTTTTGTTCGGCCCTCTTACTTGGCCCCATCCTCTTAAAGCTAAACGAAGCCAGTACCGTGTACGTGCCGATCGCACAGGTCGCTCCAGGCTTACATACCGATGTGAACCAACTGCGTGAGAGTATGCAGCTCAGTGGGCCGCAAGCCGAACAAGACAAACAAAGCTACAAGGTTTGGCAAAAAACGGACGCCCACGGTGGCCCAGCCGGTAAGTATCTCGTCGATCAACAAGGTAATGCCGTCTACTTAGTCGACCCAGGCATTAATGGTACTCATAACAAGCGCCCTGACGGCTCGGAAGTAAAGAAGTATGACGCGCCAAAAGCCGTACTGATTTCCTACATCATTAAAGGGATCTTAGATGGAGAATTGCCTTGGGCACTTGTTTTGTTCGGCGTCATTATCGCGCTGACCTTAGAGATGTCTGGCATCCCCTCACTGGCCTTCGCCGTCGGTGTCTATCTTCCACTCGCTTCTTCTGCCCCGCTCTTTATTGGTGGTATGGTGCGTTGGTTTGTAGACCGCCGCAATGCGAAGCTCGAGAAATACAAAGGGCTCAAGGAAGAGGAAATGCAAGCTGCTGGCGATCGCAGCGAGGGAGTGCTGTTATCTTCTGGTTATATCGCGGGTGGCGCTTTAGCCGGTATTATCATTGCCTTTAGCGCTGGCATCATGACCGACTTCGATCGTGATATCACGAACTGGGCAACCGCACATAACCCTTTCTTCGAAGGCGCCAATGCAGACCTGTTATCATTACTGCCGTTCACATTGATTTGTGCCGTTTTGTATTGGATTGGCCGTGAAAAGCCAACCACTTCCACACCTTAAAGAAGTCATTATGTCAGAAGAAAAAGCGATCGATAGTAAGAATCAAACAGTCTCAGTAGGAGATATCGTACGAGTGGTCACGCTCGACAAAAAATTCATCAAGACTTTCCCTGAAGACGAACGTATTTTGATCGAGTCTATGATAGGCAATTTCTTCAAGGTAGTGGCAATTGAAGAAGGGGCAGCCTGTGTGATGCGGGAATGGCACGATGAACGTGGGCAATTGCAAACCCACGTGATCGGACTAGATAGCGAAGAGATGGAGAAGATTTAACCGCGCTTTGCTCACGTCTATTTCTTGTAAATTTCGGGACGTGATTTATTGCGCGTCTCGTAAACAATCTTCGCATCTTTCATCGCACGATCGAGGGTGCGCATTTCCTCATGATCGTCGTGTGGACTAAAGTATTCCGCTGCCTGCGCACGCATCACATACTTGATGGCCGCTTCATCGTTCAGGTTGTACATCTCTGTCAGCAAAGTTGTCACCTCGTCGAGGTATTCCTCATAGGTCATAAACTTTTCCATTTTGCTTCCCTTCTTGAAGACTCAATCATGTAAAACAACTTAAGGCGCGCATCTTACGCTGAAATTGCTACGAGCGGAAAAATAAAAAGGCGCCTCGATGAAGCGCCTCTTCGTTTTATTACTTCGACTAAAGCAAACTTAATTAACGATGACTTCTCGAATCGTCGCAGCAAGTTCTTCCGCGACAAACTTCGCCACATAAGCATCAGCACCAACACTGCGCACGTGGTCTTCATTCGTGGTACCCGACAAAGAGGAATGAATAATCACCGGCAGATCTTTGAAACGATCATCTTGTTTAATATTGCGCGTCAAAGTGAAACCATCCATCTCTGGCATTTCCAAGTCAGTCAACACCAAAGCCACTTTATCTTTCAAGCTCTTACCTTCGGCCACAGCGGCAGCCTGCATCGCTTGAAGTTTGTCCCAACATTCTTTACCTGTTTTCGACATGATGTAAGGTGCACCGATCGCATCCAATGCTTGACCAATCAAGCCGCGGGCTACAGCAGAATCGTCAGCGGCCATAATTACCGAGCCCGGCTTCATCCTCAACTTCGCCCCAATCGTTTCAGAGTCAACATCTTTATTACCCTTAGGCGCAATTTGACGCAGAATCTGTTCAACATCGAGAACTTGCGCTAAACGCGTATCTTCAGCATCACCGTCAAGACGCGCAATACTTGTGACCAAGCCACCACCAGCAGCACTAGTTTCTGCTGACAAGACGTGACTCCAATCGAGACGCACAATTTCTTCCACAGATTCAACCGCAAAGCCTTGTGTCGAACGGGCAAACTCTGTGACGAGCATGATGTTCAACCCAGACTTTGGTGTACGCCCTACGACCGAAGGAAGATCAATGACCGGGATAATTTGCCCACGCAGGTTCACTACACCTAGGTTGTGTGGTAAAGCACCTGCAACAGCCGTAATTTCAGGCATGGCGACGATTTCACGCACTTTAAAAACATTGATCCCAAACAATTCTGAACGATCATTCACGGTATCAACGCCAAGTCTGAACAACAATAGCTCGAACTTATTCGAGGAAATCAAATTGGTACGTTCATCAACTTCGTGTTGTACAGTACTCATGTCTATCATCCTTATAAGTTAGTGAGACGGTCAAGGAAGAACTTACAATCTAAAATTGCACCGTTTTCTTATTATGCTACTTTTTTTCCAGGAAACACTACTTTCCCATCTGAAATATTTATCTTTTTCAATCTACGCGACAAAATTGTCACAGCAGTCCGGTTTTATTCGTGTTTCAAGGAAAAAAATACTCAATAAGGGATCAATTACTTAATCACTTTATAACAAGGAATATAAGCTTTACCCGGCAATTTCATCCGAGATTGCGTCACAAATGAATGCAGCAAAGCGTCCATCGAATGCATGATCTCAGCATCCCCGACAATTTCAAAGTGACCATGCTTCTCGATCGCTCGAATACCCTGATCTTTCACATTACCCGCCACCACACCTGAGAAGGCACGGCGTAGGTTGGCGGCCAACAAGTGAGCTTCTTGATTTTTGTGCAAAGCGAGTGAACGCATATTTTCATGTGTCGGCAAGAATGGACGTTGGAACTCCTCGTCAATCTTCAGCATCCAATTGAAGTAGTACGCATCGCCGTTACTTTTACGGAAAGCGCGAACTTCTTTGATGCCCTCTTGCATGACCTTCGCCACCTTGACTGGATCATCAATAATGATCTGATACTTAGAACGCGCTTTCTCACCCAAGGTCGCAGCGATGAATTGATCGATTTGTTCAAAGTATGCCGCTGCACTTGCTGGACCGGTAAACACCACAGGGAAAGGCAGATTCTCATTCTCTGGGTGCAACAGGATGCCCAGCAAGTAAAGAATCTCTTCTGCCGTACCCGCACCACCAGGGAACACAATAATCGAATGAGCAACACGAACAAAGGCTTCCAAACGCTTCTCGATATCAGGCAAGATGACCAAATCATTGACGATAGGATTCGGTGCTTCTGCCGCAATAATGCCTGGCTCGGACAAACCAAGATAACGACCACGTGGGATACGTTGTTTCGCATGCGCGATGGTTGCCCCTTTCATTGGCCCTTTCATCGCACCCGGGCCGCAGCCTGTACAAATATCAAGACCACGCAAACCTAACTGATAACCAACCTCTTTGGTGTAATCGTATTCGGTGCCAGAGATGGAATGACCACCCCAGCACACCACTAAATTCGGATTAATTTGTGGCTGCAAAATATTGGCATTACGCAGGATATGAAACACCGCGTCAGTAATACCTTCAGTCGTATTTAAATCGATTTGTGAGTTCTTTAAGACTTCACCATCAATAAACAAGATATCGCGCAACACCGCAAACAAATGTTCCTGGATACCTTTAATCATTACGCCATCAACAAATGCGCTGGCTGGTGCACCTTTGACGAACAATTTAATGCCGCGTTCACGCTGAATAATACTGATATCAAAACTTTTATAACGCTCTAACAACTCTTTGCCATCATCCAGGCCGCTACCGCAATTCAATACCGCTAACGCACAATTTCTAAACAATTGATACAGCCCACTATGACTGGTATCCCATAATCTTGCCACTTCGGCTTTTGATAAAACTTCCAAACGTCCTTCTGGTGCAATTTCTGTGTCAATTACTTCATATTCCATCTTATTTTTCCTTTATTTTATTTTCTCTTTCACTTGCAATTTGAGTATCCGCGCTCAAATCAAATCTTGCAAGCTGACAACAGGAGAGATATGTCACGCATACAACAAACGCGCGATCATGTTGATACGAAATCGCACTCCCCAAAAAAAAGCCGGCTTCGCGAGCCGGCTGTTGTGTTCATGTTTGTATTACATACTACCACATAATTTTTAAGGAAGATTAAATACTGCCATCGACTCTACATGTGAGGTGTGCGGGAACATATTCACCACGCCCGCTTTCGACATAATATAGCCCGCCTCGTTGACCAACATCCCCGCATCACGCGCTAAAGTCGATGGACTGCAGGAGACATACACGATACGCTTTGGACGAAGTTCTGGCGCCAATTTACCTAAATCAATTAAAGCCTGACATACTGCCATTGCACCATCTCGCGGTGGATCGATTAAGAAACGATCAAACTTACCCAAAGCCACGAAATCTTCTGCTTTTGCTTCGAACAAATTACGCGTCGCAAAAGAAGTTTTATGATCTAAGCCATTCGCTTTGGCATTCTCTAAAGCGCGTTCCGTCAAAGCACTACTTCCCTCGATACCAACGACCTCACGTGCTTGCGTTGCGATAGGTAGAGTGAAATTACCGAGACCGCAGAACAGATCGAGAATACGTTCATCTTTCTGCACATCTAACAAGCCCAAAGCTCGCGCAACTAACACGCGATTGATGTGATGATTTACTTGCGTAAAGTCAGTTGGTTTAAATGGCATTTTTACGCCAAACTCGGGCAGCAAAAAATGTAGATCTGAAGTCGCTGGATAATACGGTTCTGCGCTATCTGGGCCTGCCGTTTGCAACCACCACTGCACTTGATATTGATCGGCGAAAGCCTTTAATTTTTCAGCGTCACCTGCTCCCAATGGCTGCATGATCCGCAATACCATCGCTGTCACCCCTTCGCCTATCGCTAGCTCGATCTGAGGTAAAGCCTCAATAATCGTCAACGAAGAAATCAGATCACGCAAAGGCATTAGCATCGCTGAAATATGCGGAGGCAAAATTTCGCAAGTTTCCATATTGGCGACGTAGCGAGACTTTTTCTCATGAAAACCAACCAACACAATACCTTTCTTGTGCACGTTGCGAACTGATAGACGAGCACGATAACGGTAGCCCCAGGTTGGCCCATAAATCGGGCGCATCACCATTTCAGGTTTGACTTTGCCGATATGCCCCAAGTTATCTTCTAAGACACGCTGCTTCATCGCGACTTGCGCATTAGGCTCAAGGTGCTGCATCGAGCAGCCACCGCAAACGCCAAAATGAGGACACTTCGGTTTAATGCGCTGCGATGACTCTTTGACTAATGCGCCCATGGTCGCCGCTTCCCAACTGGCCTTTTTCTTGTAAGGATTAAAACCGACGGTTTCACCAGGCAAAGCACCCTCAACGAAAATGACCTTACCAGGCGAACCATCTTCATTTTCCAAATGCCCGACGCCACGCGCGTCCATGTCTAAAGAACGGATATTAATTGTATTCATGATAATCAAAGGAAAGACGTCCGCAGAGGCGTCAAGAGACTTTTTTTAGAAAGCAGCAGTAAATAAGCCGACATTATACAGGCTTAATGCATCAAAACTGCCGACTACGGCAGCATGTGAAGAGCTCAGAGCAAGGCGTCGCGCTCAACTCCACGGGAGATAAATGTGCGTTTCAATTTTATTAGCGCTTCCTGTTGAATCTGGCGCACGCGTTCTCGGGTAATGCCCATCTCATCAGCCAAGGTTTCCAACGTGACCGGATCATCATTATCAAGGCCGAAACGACGCATGATCACTACTCTTTGTTTTTCGGGGAGTTTTGATAGCCAATCACGAACTAACACAGTCACTTCAAGATGCTCTGCTTGCGTATCTGGTGCGTGATCGCTATCGCCAGGCAGCATGTCAAGCAAACTACTTTGAGGGTCGCCATCCAATGGGGTATCCAAAGACATCGCATGCTCTGACAAAGCAAGGATGTCCTGCACTTCATCAATAGGTCGACTCACCAAATGCGCAATATCGTCGACGGTCGCATCTTTTCCATCATGATGTTGCGCTTCAAGGTGGTACTTCGCCCGAAGAATCTGATTGAGTTCGCGAACAACATGCACTGGCAAGCGAATCGTGCGCGCTTGATTCATGATTGCCCGCTCGATACTTTGTCGTATCCACCACGTTGCATAAGTTGAGAATCTGAAGCCACGTTCAGGCTCGAATTTATCGATCGCATGCATCAGTCCGAGGTTTCCTTCTTCGATCATATCGAGCAAAGCAACCCCGCGGTTAATATAATGCTTAGCGATTGACACCACTAATCGCAGATTATGCTCAATCATCTTTTGGCGAGCGGCAAAATCTCCCTGTTTTGCCAGCGTTGCATAGTGCAATTCTTCCGCAGCTAAGAACAATGGCCTAGTACCAATTTGATTCAAATAGTGTTGGGTCGTATCAGTTGAAAGCTCAGCTGCCAAAATACTTTTGATTTCATCAATCGGTGCGAGCGCTGATACCGGTGCATCGGCTGCATCTTCCGATGCATCGATTTCTGCTTCATCTTCAATCTCGTCATCCATCGTCGTGTCCGCAGCAGGTAAATCAGCGCGAATATCACTCGTTTGGTCGATTTCATCTAACTCAGATGTCTCTTGCTTCGCTTTTTTTGCCATAGTCTAGTTGGTAGATCTTACAAATTAGTCGAAACCCGCCCTAAATGATGGAAGACTTATCTTTGGGGCAGTAATTTAAGTGGATCAACAGGCTTACCAGCCTGACGAATTTCAAAATGTAGTTTCACACTATCGGCATCTGTATTGCCCATCTCGGCAATCTTTTGCCCCCTAGCGACAGGTTGACCTTCTCTTACTAAATTCGTCTTGTTGTGTGCGTATGCGGACAAATAATTATTGGCATGTTTTACAATAATAATGTTTCCATAGCCACGCATCGCATTCCCTTCATAAATTACCTTCCCCGGCGCAACTGCCAGCACTTCTTGGCCTAATTTGCCGGCAATATCGATGCCCTTACCGCGTTGTTCATCAAAGGTTGAGATCGCTTTACCTTCAGTTGGCCACATCCAGTCTAGGGTTTCAGTCACTACCTTCTCAACCGTTTTTTGCGAGGGCACTTCAACCTTTGGTGCCTGAACCACACTGCCGGCT
Organism: Oxalobacteraceae bacterium; assembly: GCA_947464955.1. Taxonomy (GTDB): domain Bacteria; phylum Pseudomonadota; class Gammaproteobacteria; order Burkholderiales; family Burkholderiaceae_D; genus Undibacterium. Next base: position 27,308 of record CANHZI010000026.1, on the reverse strand, counting down.
GCAGCTTCACTCTTCTGCATTTCTGCCAATGTCGCTTCGGAATAAACTTTCTTATCACCGCGAGGGGATGTCTTATTCGTAGATGGGTTAATTGGCGTTAAGTTTCTCACTTCAAGATTTGAATTTGCCGCGACTGGTGTTGTCTTCGCACTTCCTGTTGCATCTGGTGGACCAACAAAAAGAACTTGATCAACTTTAATGTCGTTTGGATTGCTTAAGCTATTCCACGCTACGATGTCTCGATAATTCAAGCCTAAATCGAAAGCAATACGCAATAAGGTATCACCACGCTTGACCGTATAGGTTGGACGATTATCAGTAGTGGGCTTGGCATTTGGAATTTCTGCGACTGAGGTAGGAGCTTCTTTTGGAGTCTCATGACTACGCTCAACCACCGGTGCTTGCGTCAGTGTGCTCGCACAAGCCGACAACAATAGCAACAAACCTGCAAGGCTTGCCAACCTTAATTTCACTGAAGCATTCAAATTTCGTATCATCATAGTTAATTTAGAAAGACCATGTACGTTACAGTGATCAAATCACACCTTGGTGTAGTGGCACGAAATGACATTGCTCGAGCACCGCGCTCTTCCACTCTTTTTGCCCCACTCGCTCGATCAATTGCAACACTTGATTTCGTCCTCCAACGGGGGCGATCAATCTCCCGCCAATTTCCAATTGCTCAAGCAAAGCATTAGGAACCTCCATACCGGCAGCAGCCAATATGATACCGTCAAATGGTGCAATCTGTGGCATCCCCAACATACCGTCGCCGTAATGTAAACGGATGTTTGGGATTCGCATTGGGCGCAAATTTTCTTTGGCGAGCTCATGTAAAGCCTTGATACGCTCAATTGAATAGACATCTTTGGCAACCAGTGACAGCACCGCTGCTTGATATCCGCATCCCGTACCAATTTCTAGGACACGATTAAGCTTCTTCCCATTTCGCATGATTTCAATCATTCTCGCCACAATATAGGGCTGAGAAATCGTTTGATGATGACCAATAGGAAGAGAGGCATCGATGTAAGCCTGACTCGACAACCCAGATTCAATAAACAAATGCCTAGGTATTGCTTCCATCGCCGCCAGAACCACGGAATCTTGGACTCCTTGCTGAGCTACGCGATCGACCATGGCCTTACGTATTTTGTCTGACACCATCACATCAGCGCTGATACTCGGATTCGATTTTTTTGAACCATCAGTTACAGGGAGGTGCGCGCCATTGGCACCTGCCGCCGACGTCGCAACACCAAAAAACTTACTACTATGGGAGCTTTTCCCGACCTGATTTTTCTGATGATTGGCCGCATTTTGAACCGCAGTTTGCGGCATTGCTACTTTGGTGCTTCGTGCCGACTTACCATGATCAACAACCGACGACAAACTTAAAGGGAACCGACGCTCTTTGTTACTCATTTCACAGCCCCCTCCAAACCCCGGAGTAGCTCTAGCTGATCGAAATTCGTCAAATCAATTTGCAAAGGGGTAATCGAAGCATAGCCTTGTGCCGTAGTGTGGAAGTCTGTTCCTTCGCCAGCATCTTTTGCAGCACCCGGCGGTCCAATCCAGTAAATCTGTTTCCCCGCTTCGTCGAAATCACGAATAACGGGCTCTGACATATGACGCTTTCCAAGTCGGGCTAGGCGTAGACCTTTAATTTCAGCCAAAGGTAGATTCGGTATGTTCACATTAAGTAAGAACGGGCTGGGCAAATTAGGAAAACCACGAACAATCAAATCTTTCGCAAATTGGGCCGCACTATCGAGATGCTGCCATGCTTTATCAACCTGCGAAAATGCAATCGCTGGAATTCCAAAGAGATAGCCCTCAGTCGCCGCCGCCACCGTGCCTGAATACAAAGTGTCATCCCCCATATTTTGCCCTTGATTGATACCAGAGACGATCAAATCTGGCGGGGAAGACATCAGCGCGGTGAGTGCGATGTGAACACAGTCTGTTGGCGTGCCATCGACAAAATAAAAACCGTTTTCCGCTCGTTGCAGGCGCAGAGCACGATCAAGAGTTAAGGCATTTGAGGTTCCAGAGCGATTGCTCTCTGGTGCGACCACCACGATATCCGCTATAGCACGTAGTGCATCCGCGAGGGCTTGGATCCCTGGAGCTTGGTAACCGTCGTCATTACTGATCAGAATTTTCATGAATGCATTTTACCTGATGCACTCGCTGATTTTCATGCAAGGAAGAATTTATTTGAAGGACAAGAAACAACACTGAAAATTTCAGATCCAGTCTAGAAAAACTAGCACTACTGCGGGCCAGCAGCGTCTCCTAGCCAGAAGCGATCTATCTCTTTTAGTCCCCAGGTGCTTGCATCCTCACGCGACACAATCTTCTCACGATTACCTGGCGCACCTAAGTCAATCAGCACTGGAGAAATGTAAGCCATCGATTGCGTGGAGAAAAACGCCCTGACCTTGGGCAACAAAAGTGATTTCCCGATCTGCTGCTCAACGACAACCCCAAGCCGTCCGGACTGTAACTTAACTAGGGTACCAACAGGATAAATACCAATACTGCGAACAAATGCCTGAAACACTGTTTCATCGAAATGGCCTCGCGCCCATTCTGACATTTTTTTCAAAGACTCTGCTGGACACCACCCTGCTTTGTACGGACGATTTGACGTGATTGCATCATAGACATCGCAAACGGCACCCATCTTTGCATACAAACTAATTTGATCGCCTTTAAGGCCTTTCGGGTAACCTGTCCCATCCATCTTCTCATGATGGTGCAGACAAACGTCTAGGGCAATTTGCCCGACACCCTTAGCTTCCAACAACATTTCATAGCCTGCCCCAGGGTGTTCTTTAATCGAGACGAATTCTTCGTCCGTGAGTTTTCCTGGCTTATTCAAAATTTCAGATGGCACCGCCATCTTACCAATATCGTGCAATAGTCCTGCCAGTCCGGCTTCACGGGTTTCGTCATCATTTAATTTTAGTTGACGAGCAAGCGCGATCATCAGTGCGCACACTGCAACCGAATGCATGTAAGTGTAGTCATCCGCAGTTTTCAAACGCGCAAGCCCGATCAACGCACCTGGGTTTCGCATTACAGAATTGGCAATCTCTTCCACCAGAGGCATTGCCTGTTCGGCTTCAATTGCTTTTCCCATGCGAGCTTCGCTGAACATAGAAAAAACCGCTGTTTTTGATTTGCCTACGATTTGTGCTGCTCTACCCATCTCGGCGTCCATCGAAATTGGGGCGATGGTGTCGTAAGGCACCCTAGGCTCTGGTTCCGTTGCAATTTCAGGTTCTGGTGCTAGCTCCTCGACGACCTCAAGCACAACGCCGCTCTCGACCTTTTCGAGTACATCACAACCCTTAGCGGTATCAATCCAAGCTTCCTGAATTCCTGCTTTATAGATTTTGTCGATCGTGGCTTGATTCTCAATCAAAAACGATTTTTGCCAGAAAGGAGAACTCATCCAAGATGCACATAGCTCATGGATATACATGCCTTTTCGCATTTGTTCGAATTTGATTTTTTTAATCATAAACCGTAATCAAACTACACTCATCATTATTCAAGCCTTTGATGGAAACGGTCTTGGCTCTACCTGGGAATTAAGCTTCATCGGAAAATATTCTACAGGAGAGTTGGCGTTCAGGAATGTGATCGGAGATTTTTTTTGTTGATTCTAGGAAAATTTTTGAAACATATGGTGAAGAACCATTTCTAAGGATCGCACAAAAACAACAGCAGTGATTGATTCTTGTGCGCAAACGTTTAAGCAAAGTGAAATGAAAAGCCTAAAGTTCAATCTTTTTTTTAATCAACTAACATGGTTTCAATAGCTGGAGAGGCCCGAATAGGCGATGCATGTCTGGATTAGCAATAAAGCTCAAGTTGTAAGGATGCTCCGCGCGAATCGTTGTCAGCAGGTTCGAATCATTCAGCGCCCCAATTGACTTTAGGCGTTCTGCAATTTTGCCCCATAAAATCACCTTTACTCGCGCTTCATTTGCGCTTCGTAGACTTAGCGCGCGAAGTACAACCTCCAAAAATGGCAACCATGCTTTCGCATCTTTGAGTGGAGGCGTATCTTCCCGAAAAACCAAGGTCGCATTGAGCAGAAGGAAACCCTGCCTCAAAAAATTCCCCTGCAATTGCGCCATTGATTGGATGTAATTTGCGGGCGCTAATCGGGCTTGGGCAACGAAATCGGCGATCGATGCAGAATTCAATTCCGATAGACCGATATGCTTTTCTGCTACCAACAGCATCTTGACGAAGTTTCTCAGCGATGTCGCTCGATTTACTTGCTTACTCAGGCCTCCGTTGGCGTCATCAGACCACAACGAACCAACCGCACCATCCATGAAACAATAGCCATTAGCGCTTTCCGTGCGGGGATAGGGGCCCTCTCCTATCAAAACATGCGTCACCTGTGACATCGGCTGTGAAAATGCAGCAAATAAATGATCACCTTGCGGCAAGAATGTAGCGCTTGACAGTACTTGCAAATATCCGGGCGATTCAACTTCAATTGCGCTTAAACCATCCAACAGAATCTGATGCCAACTGGAGTGCGCGCGATTGATGAATTTGGAAAGAAAATCAGATGCGTTCATGAAGGGAACGAATTAATGACCAGAGCGCTTCGATCAAACACTGCATCAAGGTTGTACTGGTGTAGCTGGAGATGCTGTTGGATTCACTCCAGAAACGAGGGGAGGAGCTGCAGGTAAATCAATACGTCGTGGCAAGCCGGACTCTGTGACCACAACATGATCGGCGTGAACTTCCGTCAACTTTACGCCTGGCGTAAGCTCTTTCCCGACGCCCAGAGTAAATGTAGGTTTACCGTCGACAGCGATAATTGCAGCACTATCGATCGCACGCGGAGCCACAATTACTCCCTTGACTTGATAATTGCTAGGAGCAGCTTCCGCAACTGCAGACTGCCCGAATAAATTACCCCACTGCCCGACACCAGGCTCATAGCTAGCAACCGTAACTGGAGCCGCTATTGGACGCAGCTTAGGCGTAAAAATACGCAGCCCCCAAAAAGCGATGACCGAACACAGCGCTAACAGTAGAATCAAACTTACAAATAAAGGGAGACGCTTCATCGTTTACTCTTCAAATCCTATCGGTTAACTAACGAACCAATTGGTTAATTTCAATAATTGGCATCAATACTGCCAACACAATCAGTAACACTACAACACCCATCGCCAGAATAAGCAGTGGCTCTAACAATCCGGCCATGGTAAGTGCACGTCGCTCGAGATCTTGCTCTTGCGCAGAAGCCGCGCGCTCCAACATAGCTGGCAACTCACCTGTGACCTCACCCGCACGAATCATGTGAATTAACATCGGCGGAAAATGCTTATGTGCGGATAGCGACCGAGCGAGACTGACCCCTTCTCGAACGCTATTGGTTGCATCTTCAACCTGCTCTCGCATCGCCACATTCGATAAGGTTTCCTTGCTGGTCTGTAAAGCTTTCAAAATAGGAACCCCTGACCCAGTGGTAATCGAAAGCGTGCTGGAGAAACGAGCCGTGTTTAAGCTTCGTTCAAACTTCCCGTACATAGGCGCATCCAAGAGCCAGGTATGCCAACGGAGCTTAATTTGAGGATTCTGTAGTGCTCTTCGACAAGCGAAAACAATTGCTGCGACCAGCAATGCCACTATCCATCCATAATTTCTTACAAAATCGGAAATCGCCAACATAATTACAGTCAGCATGGGCAGCTTTTGTTTTGTATTCGCAAAAACAGAAACAATCTGAGGCACCACATAAGTAAGCAAGAAAATCACGATCGCAAACGCCACAACGGTAACGATAGCTGGATACGTGAATGCCAATTTTACTTTTTGCACCAACGCATTGCGACGCTCGATGTAATCAGCAAGGCGTGACAATACGCGTGATAATTGACCAATTTGCTCCCCAGAGGCGACCAAGGCGATATAAATATCAGCAAAATCATTTTGGTGCTGCTTTAAGGCGTCGGACAATGCCGACCCTGCCAAAATTTCAGAGCGAATTGAGGCGACTAGATCGCGAATATAAACGCGTTCAGCCTGATCAAGCAGAGCGGAAAACGCTTGCTCTAAGGGTAAACCCGCCTCTAACAGACTCGCCAATTGACGAGTAAAAAGAGCCAATTCTGTGTTCGACAATTTCTCAGAAAAGAAACCCCGTCCACGGCCACTACCATCGCTATTTTGCGTAGCAATTTGTTCCACTAAAACGGGCACAAGTTTCTGGTCGCGCAAGTCCGAGCGCGCCGCACGCGCGCTGTCGGCGGTAATTACACCTTTCTTGGTTGACCCTTGCGGATCGACGGCTTCATATCGAAATGCTGGCACAGTAATTTTCTCTTTGATCTATTCTTTAGTAACCCGCAGTAATTCTTCTCTGGTCGTCACACCAGCATCAAGCCATCGTTGGCCATCTTCACGCATCGTTTTCATTCCATCTCCCTGGGCCGCGAGACGAATTTCGGCTTCTGATGCTTGATGGTGAATTTGCGCCGAAATCGCTTCGGTCGTCAGTAACAATTCATAGACGCCAACGCGCCCTTGATAACCGGTATGCCCACAATGCTCACAACCAACTGCCTTCCAAACGCCATTTTCATTTTGCTTGCAATGCACACACAGCTTACGCACCAGACGCTGAGCCACGACCCCTAGCAAGGAAGATGATAGTAAAAATGGCTCGATGCCCATATCAAGCAAACGCGTGACCGCAGCCGCGGCATCGTTGGTATGCAAAGTTGCCAACACCAAGTGGCCGGTCAATGATGCCTGCACCGCGATCTGTGCTGTTTCCAAATCACGAATTTCACCGATCATAATGACATCAGGATCTTGGCGCAAAATAGCTCGTAGCGCTTTTGCAAAGCTCATATCGATTTTTGCATTCACTTGCGTTTGACCTATGCCCGCGAGCTCATATTCAATCGGGTCTTCGACCGTCAAAATATTGGTGGTACCCGCGTTAACGCGCGACAAAGCAGCGTAAAGAGTCGTTGTCTTACCAGATCCTGTTGGCCCTGTGACCAAAACGATTCCGTGAGGCTGCGCAATCAACTGATCGAATTGCGTTAACACGTCCTGACTCATACCGAGATGCGTCAAATCTAACTTGCCAGCTTCTTTATCAAGCAAACGCAAAACCGCTCGCTCACCATGCCCGGTTGGCAAAGTCGAGACGCGGACATCGACCGGTTTACCACCAATCCGCAATGTGATACGTCCATCTTGCGGTAAGCGTTTTTCAGCAATATCAAGCTGCGCCATAATCTTAATGCGAGACACTAAGGAAGCATGAATCGCCTTCTTCGGGCGAATCACATCACGCAAGGCTCCGTCAACACGAAAGCGGACAACTGAGATTTGCTCAAAAGGTTCTATATGAATGTCAGATGCGCCCTCACGCAATGCCTGAGTCAGCAACGCATTAATCATGCGAATCACAGGAGCATCATCTGCGGACTCCAACAAATCCTCAATCGCTGGCATATCTTGCATGAGCTTGGCCAGATCCATATCAGACTCGACCTCACCAACAACATCAGCAGCATCGCCACCAGAACCAGCATAGGCTCGGGCGATTTCTTGCAAGAGCAACTCATGAGGCAAGACATCCAGTTGAACTTTTCCAAACCGACGTCCGGCCTCAACGATGGCATTTTGCCGAGTTTGATTCGACACTTTCAACTCAACAGGCGCACCTTCCAGATCATCTCGACGGTGCGCAAGAATAGAAAAATCGCGTGCAAATGCAAAGGGTAATAATCGATTTTCAGACATACGAATTAATTACCTTTTTTATTGGCATCGTTATTTTTTTCGACATTCGCGGGCGAAAGCTTATTCTTATCTAGCTTAAGCATAGAGTTCCCGAGATCTGTATCGAGATCTTTCAAATACTGCGTACGTAAGTAGTCATAACGATCCAGTGAAATGCTATTGCTTTGTTCTGCACTCCGAATTACGGTTGGGCGCAAGAAAATCAGCAAGTTAGTTTTCTTACGTGTTTTGCTGCGATATTTGAACAAATTTCCTATGATCGGCAAGTCACCTAGGAATGTCACTTTTTCTGTACCTTCGGTCGAGTCATCACCGATCAAGCCACCCAATGCGATAATTTGCCCATCCTCGGCCAGAATATTCGTTGCTAACGAACGCACATTAGTAATGATGCCGGCCGGATTCGATGTGCTATCAACATTCGATACTTCCTGTGCGATCGCGAGTTTTACCGTACCACCTTCGGAGATTTGTGGTTTCACCTTCAACTTAATACCAACTTCTTTACGCTCGATAGTTTGGAATGGATTGGCACCCGCTGTCCCCGAGGTCGTGAACTGCCCCGAGATGAATGGGACATTTTGACCTACGACAATACTGGCTTCTTCATTATCTAAAGTCACGAGATTTGGAATCGACAAGATATTTGAGCTGCCATCAGTCGACAATGCATGCGCTAACGCACCCAAACCTAGCTGTCCGTTTATTTGTCGGAATACCCCTACGGTCAGACCCGGTCCAGGTAAAGCAGAGCCAACCTTGGTCGCATTCGCTGCGGCCAAATTCAGTATATTATTTGACTTATCGCCAAATGAAGTCGCTGCGCCAACGCGATAATCACTATTTTTATCGCCGGTCGCTGCCATCCATTGAACACCGAGATCACTGGCTTTATTCGCAGCAACCTCAACGATCAGAGACTCGATATAGACTTGCGCACGACGTGCATCGAGCTGATCGATAACGCTGCGCAAATTCCTGTACACGGCATCACTGGCTGTAATGATCAAAGTATTGGTCGCGGGATCTGCTTGAATAAATCCAGAACCACCGCTTTGACCGGAACTGTTGCCAGTAGTGCTGATCGGCAAACTCAAGCTCGAACCCGTACTATTTAAGGCGGAATTATTTCCTACCTGTGGCTGATTAACATTGCCGTTACCAATACCCTGAGACGATAAACTAGAACTTGATTGTCCTGAGTTCCCTAACGAATTACTCTCACCGGTAATGATCGAACGTAGCGTTGCAGCCAATTTAACTGCTTCAGCATTTTTCAAATACACCACATGCACATTTCCCGGCAATTCGGTTGGTTGATCCAGTTTTGCAACCAATGACTTCACCAAATTGCTGCGGGCTTGAGACGGCGCCTTTACCAGTACAGAATTGGTACGAGGATCAGCCAAGATTACGGTTCGACCGGAATCGCCTGCGGCTTGGCCACCTTCATTCAGACGTGTCACTATCGCAGCAATATCGCTGGCGACTGTATGCTTAATTGGAATAACTTCTAGTTCGGGATTAGCCGGGACATCTAGCAGTGCGATGACTTCGGCCATACGTCGCATATTATCGGCATAGTCTGTAATGACAATAGAATTATTGCCTGGCGTGACATTGATAACATTATTCGGTGAAATCAAGGGACGCAAAGCCGTTACGATGTTATTTGCAGCTTCGTAATTAATGCGAAATACTTGCGTAACGATTTGATCGCCCTTGACGCTTTTCGCTTGTGTTGGTCCGCCTTGCAATTTCGCATCCGCTTCCGGTACAACTTTAGAGAAACCATCTGAAGTGACAACGGCAAACCCTTGCATACGCAGATTCGAGGTCAGCAATTTGAAAGCCTGCTCTTTATTCAAGGGTTTTTCAGAAACCAAAGTAAGTTGGCCTTTGACCCGAGGATCAATGACGAAAGTAGTACCTGTGTAATGTCCAATTGCTTTAACGACAGATTCAATATCAGCATTGACAAAGTTGAGTGTCGCTGCGTTTTGGCTCGCATCTTGGGCGCTGGCAGCACCATGGAATGCGATTGCGCCTATGCTCAAAGTTCCAGCAATTGCACTAGCTGCGACAATCCGGCGCCATTGTTTTTTCGAATTCATTGCTTTAACACCCTCAACTTGATTGCGATTGTTCTTCATGCTTTTTTTCTCATCTGTATTCTAAAGCGATAACTTGTTTGTCACCTTCTTGGCGACGTCTCCCGAGCAAATTCAACAAACTTGCCAATTTTTCTTCCTGTCCAACCTGCGCGTATGCTTTTCCAGAAAACTGAAGCTTTCCTTGCACAATTGCGCCACTACCTTCTAGCATCATCGGACCACGTGCCGTACTCAATAACATTTCAACCTGGTCGTCTTTAAATTGAAAATTCAATACATAACTTCCTAGAGGCTTGATTGATGATGCTCTCGAGGCCATTTCATTGAGTTTCAATTGCGCATGTCCATTTAAGAACAATTGGCGCCCTACTCGTGTCACTTCTAAAGCATCCCAACGCAGTAAAATCTTACCGCTAGGCCCTATCGTATTCAACGGTGCTCCTAGTCCCTCCAGTCGCTCTGGCGGCAGCCGCAAACTAGCAGCACTTACACGCCACTGAGTGAAATTCCCCGTCAATTTCACGGGAACGTTCAAGACCTCAGTATTCTCGAGCTCCACATCAATTTGACCCAACAATAATTTGGGGGAAATATGCCAGGTGAATCTTCCAGGGAATAAAGCTGTGACTGGACTTTTCTGATCCGCTGCCACTCCTATGAAAGCCGAACCTTTCCAAAAACTTCCCTGCACATCTCCCAAACTCAAACGCCCAGCGGTTTGTTTCTCAACTACACTACCGAGCCAACTTGCTGGGAGAAATACCAACACAGTCAGAACAATACTGAACAGGGCAAAAATCCAAAATAACAACTGCGCTCTTCGCGATAACTCACGCAACATGATTTAAGTTCTTTGCTGCTTTAAGGTCACGACAACACTCACTTGTCCTGGCTCAGTCAATGCAGTGACGCGAATTTCTTCGACTGTCAAACGCGCAGCCTTTTGCATCTCCAACAGCCACTCCATCATGTTTGAATAGGCAACCACATTCACTTGAAAGCGTACAATCTCATTGGTGACTGACAAGGATTGTGTCTTAATATTTCTTCGCGCCAAAGTCGACTCAATGGCCTCTCGCGTGATTGGTGTAACACCATCCGCAAGGCTTTTGGAAACAATCGAATATTGAGCAGCAAGATCTGACATCTTGGCAGCATTTTGCTTCAGTTGTGGAATGCTTTTTTCCAAATTTTGACGATTTCGAACAGCAGGATCGATACCCAGCAAATAAATTACGCTTAAGACGCAGATCAGAGCGACAAAACTTAAAACTCGTCGTTCACGTAACTCCCGTTTGCTCCAAGAGCTTTTCAATTCAGAAAACAACTCTTGCGCGATCATTTTTCACTCCCATTATCTCGTGTCACAAGATAGCTACCGTCTTTTACACTTAATTTCAGGCCATACTCACGCAATGCACTCCGTAACTGATCCAGTTGAACCTCGCCTGAATTTTTTGGTTTTGCAATCAAACTTTTTTCCTTGTATTCCAAACCCGCCAATTGTGCTCCTTGTGGGTGTGCGGTTTGCCATGCTTGAGCCAATTGCCCACTCATCACCAAGAAATCTTCCTCAGTCGATTGCCCCGCCAACTTCTTAGACTGATTAATTTTTTGCTGCAATTGCAATAAAGGATCACGCAAGCTGGTCTCGTTCGGAAATAGATTCTTGTAAGTGGAGATCAAGGATGCATTGAGTGATGCCGCTTCTGTTTTTAATCGATACCATTCCCAGTTTAATCCGAGAATCGAGATCAAGACGATCGACGTTGCCAAGATAATCGACCAGCGCCATTTCCCCCAATCAAATGAGGCTTGATTCTCCTGCACCAACAAGGAAAACAAATTCAACATCGGTGGTAAATCAGAAGCGACTTTATGAGACCAATCTAAGGACTTCACTTCCAAATTGTCATTGGTCGCGCTAAGTTGGTCGAAGATTGATTTGATCTGAGGATCCACAAACAATTGAACTTTCTTTTCGCCTGTAAAAAGTTCAAGTGTGCCCAGCGCTTTCGCTGCTTGTTCAGAGTTTAACTTTTCAGTACCTGTGAAAATCGGTATTCCCGCCGCAGACTGCATCGATGTTTTTACAGAGAGCATTAATTCATCTTCAATGCCGACGACCGATTCAAGCGTAGCGCTTATCTGATCTGATTGCCAAGATAAAGCAAGCGCAGAAGGAAAGGCAGAAAGTTTGCGCGCTTCTAGAACCTTGGACATCTGCAGCAATGTTTCCATCCATGTGCGCGACACAACGGCCACATCACAACGAGAATCGACAGGATTGCTACATACGAAGAGTAATTCAGATGGATCAACCAGCAACTGCTCTTCAAGCAAATTAGGCAATGCGCTGCGCAATTTTTGCATTGGCATTGGCGGCACTTCGACATTAAAAAAACTCACGTCAGACGAAGCCAAAAGGAGCACAACCTGAGTTGCATTACTCGAGAACTCTCGAAGATCCTGTAAATTTTGACGACCATGCTGTAAGGGATGTTTATCCCCAGACGCCAAACAAAATGGAAACGCATGCTCACTCCAGCCGGGCGTGACATCCGCAAACGACTTTGGAGGCATTTGTATATAAAGCGTACTTGCCATGTTCCTCTACACCCTTTTGGTGAAATGAGTTCTTACTTTGAGACTCAATTTTCTTTTACCCACAATATTTGTGTTCTCTGCCCTATCCGTTCGATCAAGGAATTGATCTCAAGATTGGAACGATTCAATCTAACTTTCCCATTCACCATAAAATACTGAGTCGAGAAAGATACATCTTTCTTCGCCGACTCTTTCAACTTATCGGGGAAGTTTAATTGAAACTGTGTGAAATCACGAAAGAAACTTCTATCACGGGCCGCAATCATTAAAGCAGCATCGGTCATACTGACATTTTCCAAACGAGCTGAAAGCACTTCAGCAGTGGTCGTATTCACATTGACCGTTGTTCGAACCGGCAATACGGTTACAAAGTTTTTCAAACGCAAAATCATCTCTGGTGAAAAACCTGGAACTGCCAACAAATCCTCTACCTGACTAAACTTTAGAAATTGTACTGCGGAATTGACTGTTATCGATACATCAATTGCCGAATCAGCAACAGCAATCGGTGATTTCGTTGTTGTTTCGCTCGTTGATCCTATTGGAGTGCTAGCGGGATTTGTAGGCCCCGTAGGCGTTGAAGAACTCCCATCTGCCGGCTTTTCCGGTTTGACGACTCGTTCCTGAGTTTGAGCTACTTGCATTGCAACCGTACTAGCAAGACTGGGATCAAGCTTCAAATTGCTCAACAACTTCCCGAAAGCAAGTAGTTCTCGCTCATCAACCACACCATCCATTGCCAAATTCGTAAGATTGTATTTCGCTTGAGCATCGCTAATTTGTCCAGACAAAGTCGCATCACTATCTTCGACCTCCGTTTTGCCGTTTTCGACGTACTGATCAAGACGAGTATCGCCAAGGCTTACTGCCCACGGTTCGCCCAAATGATCTAAGTCATTGCTGGTACGTGCATCCTCGCGAAGAATCAAACTTGCCCAATCGAGTGCCCCACGCAATACCCATTTTTTTTGCAATTGGTACCGCTGATTCTCGATCGAACGCACCTGGACTTGTTGCTGCCAAAACAAACTGGCGACGATCGTAATGGCCAAAGTCGTCAACAACAAAGCCGTCACCACGGCAACACCTGATTGTTGTTGCTTGGAGTATGGAATCTTCATGCCGCACCCAACAAAAAGATCTTCAACAAAGGGAACTCTTGCCCCTTGATCTGCATCATTACCTCAAGGCCTGTTTTTCGCGGCACACCTTTCCCGGGCTTTGATCCCGGAGTTGCCGCCTGAGGTACAGCTAGGTCAGTTCCAGCAACACGCCAGGTATTTTCGTCGTAATTCCACGTGCGCATCTGAAACGCTGCAACATCTTTCTGCAAATCGACCACTGGCATATCATCCGTGCCGCTGACTGCTCGCTGCCAGTAATTATCGAGTACCGATAGCTCCCGAGTTGGAATGGACTCGCGCCGACTAAAGACGCCGTCCTTCATTCTATAAGCGACCACCTGTAATCGAGTTGCTTGATTATCTTCGTACACGGTTCGAATCAAAATCAGTTGCTGCTCGAATGCACGGATATTTTCACGGCGGGGCAACATCGCTTCACTGACCAAATGCGCGCAATCATTTTCAAGCTGGACGAAACTAATTTGAGCGCCGCGACTTTGTTCAAGCTCTTGATTTAGTCCAACACGAGCACGAATAATGCTGTCCAATCCTCGCCACCCCATGACGGCAATGATGGCAAGAATGGTGACCGCAACCAAAAGTTCGATCAAAGTAAACCCTGATTGTCGGTACGGCGATCTATGGCGCATTTGGCACAACCTGTGTCAGCTTGGCTAATCGACGTTGCAAATTGTTTGGCTCAAACACCAAGACTTCCACTCGACGGAAAGAAGGATTCGGCGTACCAATCACATGCTCTTCACACAACAGGGCCAATTCTCCTTGCGGGCATGGAAAACTACGCTCACCCAATTCTGGCCACTCATGGCCTAGTCGAATCTGTGCCAAACGATTTTCTGCAGACCAATTAGCCATCATCGTTGCGCGCAATCCACTACTGTTTTGCGCCAGACTTGCAACGGCTCGAAGGCTAGCTGTCAGCACTGTGCCAACAATCACTAACGCCACTAACACTTCAAGTAGTGTGAACCCAGATGTCCGATTTAACTTACTGACTTGATTCGGTAAGAGAGAGTTGCTCATGCTTTAGTCCACCACAAAATGGCCGACACCATCGGCACGGATTGAAACCAAGTCATCGGCTACTCGCAGGCTAAGGGTAAATGGTCGGCTAACGGGTTCGCGACCAAAGACAATGCGCAAATTTTCTGTGTTTTGATCTACCCTTGGCACTATCTCCAGCTTAGTTTCTGGAAAAGTGAAACTTCGATTTCGCAAAGTCTCTAGATCATTGATAACTTCCCACTGATTATCATTCAGCACCAAGAAACGATAACCTTCTTGGTTAGCCTCAAATGCTGTTGGGCGGTTCCGCACAATGGCTTCTTCACGAGCCAACTGCAACAATAGTGAGACGCGTTGCGCATCGGTTTGCAGGCGCTGCCGGGTACTTTGCATCGCGTTAAGCGAGACGGCACCCAACATAATGCCCATGATTACAAGAACCACGAGCAATTCCAAAAGGGTAAAGCCTGCGCTGCGTTTCTGTCTCACATCGACTTCCGGTCAACTCTCTAATACCGCGATTAAGTTCGAAATCAAATCACATGCTTTGGTTAGAGATCCCACGATCCAATGTCTGCATCATAACCTGCACCACCAGGCTGCCCATCTTGCCCGTATGAGAAGATTTCTACATCAGCTTTCAAACCAGGTGACATATATTGATAGGTGTTACCCCAAGGATCCTTAGGCAATTTCGAAATGTAGCCTTCAGGTTTATATCCATTTGCTGCTGGACCAGAGGTAGGCTTAGCGACCAAGGCTTGCAAACCCTGCTCTGTCGTTGGATATCTTAAATTATCTAGCTTATACATCTTCAATGCGCCGAGCATGGTAGATATATCTTGCTTGGCCTGCAATACTCGTGCGTCATCAGTCCGCCCCATCAATTTCGGCACAACCAAACTGGCCAAAATTCCCATGATCACCAACACGATCATGATCTCAATCAAAGTAAAACCGGACATTGAGCGCAGCTTTCTCTCGGCATTTTTTGTCAAAGCAAACTTATTCATTTTATTCAACTCGCTAGTTTCAATCACACACTTGAGGCATTAGGCCATTCAATTTCTCGACTCAATCAATTTTTCACTCCAACATGAAAAATTGACAAAAGCTTGTCAGATAAATCATATCACGAATAGGCGTAAAAAAGACAACTAAACGTCGAATTGCGGGACTAATTGTATACGCCAAATTTGACCTGAACTTCATACTGGAAAAATTCTTACAATTGAGTTGCGCAGACTGCCTTCGCCATCAGTACTTCATCAAGTCATACTCGGGTTAATCAGGGCTCAGTTTCGACGTGGGTACCCTTCTGCGGTTATTCGATCCCATACTTTATCTTTCTGCTCCTGACTCATGAAGACCCAATCAGCGACTTCGGCAACTGTGCGACCACAGCCTCGACAAACGTCATCAAAAGTCGTGGAACATACCGCCACGCAAGGGGTATCCGGTCTTTGTTTTTTTTCTTCCATTACCTCTCCAAAAGAATTCGATCGAACACGAATCACATCGAACGCCAACTTATTCAACGAGAACAGTACAACTTCTTTGATATTTATTGACAGCAAGTTTGTTTTAAAAGCAAAATCGGTAAAGCAGAAACGGTAAGCACTTTTCACTCCCAACACTGAATTTCAACCGATTTAGGTGATCCGCGATGACTAAAGACTTTATACAATCTTTGATACTGCTGATTTTAGTCACAGACCCCTTCGGCAACATTCCTATCTTCGTGAGTGCATTATCTCATGTTGCACCAGAACGTAGGTGGCGGGTTGTCGTTCGCGAATGCGCGATTGCATTTGTCTTGCTGCTCCTATTCATGTTCTTCGGCAAACACTTTCTCGAGGCACTTCAATTATCAGAAGTTTCCTTAAGGATTGGTGGTGGTGTAATTTTGTTTTTGATTGCATTGAGGATGGTTTTTCCACAAGAAGGCGGCGTTTTCGGTGACACTGAGGGCGATCACGAACCTTTCATCGTTCCTCTTGCAATACCTGCCCTTGCTGGTCCCTCTTCACTCGCGACGGTTCTACTATTTTCTTCAAACAGTCGTCTCGATGTTGCCATTCATGTCGCCGCATTAACTGCTGTTGCCGTCGTATGGCTGATTGTGTTACTGAGTGCTGAACGAATGCAACGCGCCCTTGGTGAGAGGACCATGACCGCAGTCGAACGACTGATGGGCTTGATTCTGACCGCGATGGCTGTAGAAATGCTACTAGCAGGCATACGCGACTATCTTAAAACACTCAGTTAATTGAAATTAATGCAGATGCCGCGAGGTCTAAATCGCAGCGTTTGTTCTTAACTTTGCAATGGCCTCGGCACTATAACCGAGGTCAGAAAGAATTTCTTCAGTGTGTTCGCCGAGTTTCGGCCCTAACCATTGTGTTTGCCCTGGGGTGACCGAGAGCTTCGGTGAGATGGCTGGAATTTTGACTGATTCTCCATCAGCAAACTGATGCTGTTCAAACATGCCCCGCGCCTTAAACTGCGGGTCTTGCATCATGTCTTTTACATTGTAAATTTTACCAACTGGAACATCAGCCTGACGCAAACGAGTCAGCGCACTTTCAATGGTCTGAGTCGAGCACCAATCTTGTATCGCTGCATCAATTTCCGCGGTCCTTGGCACCCGCCCATCGTTACGAGCAAGGCTAGAATCTTCTGCTAAATCATCGCGTCCAATTGCCCTCATCAGACGATGAAAAATTGCATCACCGTTGCCGGCTATAACGATATTCTCTTGGTCGCCAGTTGTGTAGGTATTGGATGGCACAATTCCCGGAAGAGCTCCGCCAGTGCGTTCTCGCACGACCCCAGCATAGTCGAACTCAGGAACCAAAGATTCCATCAAGTTAAAGACAGATTCATACAAAGCCACGTCAACCATTTGCCCACGACCTGCCACACACTCTGCTCCAACTTTACCATTCCAGCGCCCACCACTCACATCACGATGGCGCAAAGCCATCATCGCGCCGATCACGCCATGCAAGGCAGCAACCGAATCACCTATCGAAATCCCAACACGCACAGGTGGTCGGTCCGGATGTCCAGAAACATAACGCAAACCCCCCATTGATTCACCAATTGCACCAAAACCAGGCAAATCTCGCATTGGCCCCGTCTGACCATATCCAGACAAACGAACCATGATCAATGCAGGATTGATCGCACTCAATTCTTCGTAACCCAGTTGCCACTTTTCGAGTACCCCTGGACGATAGTTCTCAATAATGACATCCGCCTGCAGAGCAAGCTCACGGGCTATCTTGCGGCCTTCCTCGGTCTTCATGTTGAGACAGATACTTTTTTTATTGCGCGCTTGAACGCTCCACCATAGCGATGTCCCATCTTTCAGTACCCGCCATTGCCGCAAAGGATCGCCTCCATCTGGGGCCTCGACCTTTATCACTTCAGCACCAAATTCCGCCAACATCCTCGAGCAGAATGGACCAGCGATCAATGTACCTAGTTCCAATACCTTAATGCCTGCTAGAGGCCCGAAAGCTTTACTTGACATCCGCATCTCACGTATTTCGACGATCCAACATTGCTCGCGCAATCGTACCTGGATCAACATACTCAAGCTCACCACCGACCGGAACCCCACGCGCTAAGCGACTGACATGAAGGCCGCGCGCCTTTAGGGTTTCGCTAATGTAATGAGCGGTCGCTTCACCTTCATTATTAAAATTAGTGGCCAACACCACTTCTTTCACTACAGAATCTGTTGCTCGACGAATTAATTTATCGAGATGAATGTCTTGAGGCCCAACGCCATCCAGCGGTGACAATCTCCCCATCAAGACGAAATACAAACCTTTGTAGGTCATGGTTTGCTCTATCATGAGTTGATCACTTGGAGATTCGACCACACAAAGTAAGCTGGCATCGCGTTCAGAATCTTGGCATGTGTCACAAAGAGTATTTTCAGTAAAGGTATTACATGATCCGCAGTTATGGATCATGTTAAGACCATTAATCATAGCCTGCCCGATCATCTGGGCCCCCTCTCTGTCGTGTTGCAACAAATGGTAGGCCATGCGCGTCGCCGACTTCGGCCCAACTCCTGGCAGTCGCCTCAGGGCCTCAATCATTTGCTCCAAACTACTCAATGATTTCACAGTACGATCTCAAAATAAATTGGCGCATCAAACGGAAACCCGATGGATGCGCCAAACAAAAAAATAAGTTTCAAATCATTGAATTCAAAACGGCATTTTAAAACCAGGCGGCAATGGCATACCAGCGGTCAACGCTGACATCTTTTCTTGACTCGTTGCCTCAGCTTTACGCACAGCGTCGTTAAAAGCAGCGGCAACCAAGTCCTCTAGCATATCCTTATCATCTGCCAATAACGATGGATCGATAGACACGCGCTTGACATCATTCTTGCAGGTCATGACGACCTTCACCAAGCCTGCGCCAGATTGCCCCTCAACCTCAACCAAGGCAAGTTGATCTTGCGCTTTTTTCATATTGTCTTGCATTGCTTGAGCTTGTTTCATCAAGCCAGCTAATTGATTCTTCATCATCCTTAAATACTCCTCAACAAAAATACAAATATGCTTTTTTACTTGCTGACTGCAGCACAACAAGCATTCGAAATTAAATTGGTTTTACACTACCCGTTAAGATGCTCGCACCAAACTCACGCATCAATGTTTGAACAAAACCGTCTTCTTGAATCGCGCGTTCAGCGAACTCTTGCTTCTCTGCTTTTTCAGCTAGTGCTTGGGCGTTCGCCGTTTGCTCCACCGCGCCAATTTCAGTCTCAACTCGAATCTCTCGACCAGAATCACGAAATCGTTCATTCAGGGCTGCGCATAATTTCTCAATGCTACCAGCGGAAAGCAAAGTCTGCACTGGCACGCACAAGCGAAAAACCACTGCATTGCCATTTACAAAACATTGGCGAAGTTCACTTTGTTGCGCCAATTGCTGTGTCACACCACGAACAGAGAGTGAAGCAGCCAAATTCGGCCAATGACCATCCCAACCAATTTCAGACATCGGCATCAACTGCAAGGGCCTGGGCGCTTCCCTCGTTGTTTCAAGCTTTGGCGCCGAGATGACAGCGCGCTCAAGATCAGTCGGTTTTTGGGAATCAGAGGCTTGCGGATTGTTGGCGAGATCTACTTCATTCGCTATACCTTCATCAACAAAATACTCGCTCTCATTGATCTCTTTATGCTTTAGGGGCGGACCAGCTTGTCCACTGATAGCAGCGAACTCGGCATCATCCCAAGGTGGAGGAATATCATGCTCATCATGCGTAGGCACCGAGATCTTTTGACGCTCGGTCATGGCTGGCGCTGGCGCGGCAACTGGCGTAACTGGTTCCAGCAATCTTTCAGATTGTGGTGCCGCAGGTGCCGCATTCACTGGCGCTTGAACCGGTGGTTTAGCCGCATTTGTACTTGCTTGGTTACGGCTGCTGCTTGCAGCCCGTGCAGCTGCTAATGCCGCCATCGCCGGACTCAACTTTGCGCCAGTGACAGCGGTCGGCACTGCGGCGACTGTTTCCGTTTTCGGCGACGTTGGAGGCAATCGTATTCCAGCTAGGGCCTTGTCTTCCACCGACTCGAATTTGTTTTCGGGTTGAATTGGTGCCACTAAAGGAACTTCACGCTCAACCTGATTCCCCTGCGCTTGATTCGCAATTGTGCTCGCTGGAGCTGGAGCTGGAGCTGGTGCCGGGGTCTGAGCTTGAGCCGTTGCCACTGAACGTGCAGGGTTACCTGCACTCGCCATCGTCGAGTTCATCGAAGCACGCGGTGCCGGTGAGGACGTGGGTCTCGGCTGGGTTTGACCACCACCACCGCCCCCGCCTGAAGGTGGGATTTGACTAGGGCGAAACGCAAGCATGCGCAGCAAGGTCATCGAGAAACCCGCGTATTCGTCTGGAGCTAATCCAATCTCGTTACGACCGTGCACTGCGATCTGATAAAAAAGCTGAACCTCTTCTTTGTCAAACACTTGCGCTAAACGAATCAATTCCGCACGTTCTGGCAAATCTTCTGCGAGTGCAGCAGGCACCAATTGAGCGATAGCAATCTGATGTAGTAAGGTTCCCAAATCCTGGAGCGCCGATTTATACGACAAACTCCGTGCTGCCATTTCGTCCGCCACCGATAGTAAGGTGACACCGTCTTCTTGAACGAGCGCATCCAGCAGGCGAATTAGATACGACTGATCTAGCGCTCCCAACATATTTTGCACAGCGTCAAGACTAACCTTACCAGCCGCATACGCAATCGCTTGGTCGGTCAATGACAAAGCGTCCCTCATTGATCCATGCGCACCCTGCGCCAGCAAACGCAAGGCTGGCACTTCGAAGTCAATATGCTCCTGTCCCAGAATATTCTCTAGGTGACCAACTATATGGCCCGGTGGCATTTGTTTAAGATTAAATTGCAAACAGCGAGACAGCACAGTTACAGGAATTTTTTGAGGATCTGTCGTCGCCAGAATAAATTTCACATGCGGTGGAGGTTCTTCCAGCGTTTTCAGCATTGAATTGAATGCATGATTGGTGAGCATGTGCACCTCGTCAATCATATATACTTTGAAGCGTGCATTCGAGGGAGCGTAAATTGCTTGCTCCAATAAGGAAGCCATTTCATCCACACCACGATTCGAAGCTGCATCCATCTCGATATAGTCAACGAAACGTCCAGCATCAATCGCAGCGCAAGCGTCGCAAACACCACAGGCTTGTGCCGTAATTCCTTTTTCACAATTGAAGGACTTCGCCAGAATACGAGACAAAGTTGTTTTACCGACCCCACGAGTGCCAGTAAAGAGATAAGCATGATGCAGGCGCTGCTGTTCGAGCGCATGCGTCAAGGCACGAACTACGTGTTCTTGACCAACTAAAGTGTCAAAACTTTTTGGGCGATATTTTCTCGCGAGGACTTGATAGGACATAAAGCAATTTTACCTTATTCTTTGCCACCTATTTTAGGGTTCTCGATTATAGCCTCGACTAAGCAAAGGAAATCAGGGATTTTATTGCTTTCCATTATACAAATGGCCGTTCTGACACAGAAGAATAATCAAGAGTCTTGCTTTTCTTTGTCCGCTCGCTGCAAGTATGCATTTAACAACTGATCTTGAAGACGCAACTCTTCGCGCAACGCAGAAACTTCTTGATGCAAAGCTCGAATGTCATCGTGCAATTGCCGCTCAAACTCTTCCTCCTCTTCCCCAACAAAAAGGGCGGCAATATTCGCAGTAACGATTGAAAACATGGCATAACCCAGCAAAACGATGAACACCGCAAAAATCTTCGATGCCGGCGTTGAGGGCACAATGTCACCGTAACCCACTGTCGCCACCGTCGTGAATGCCAGCCAAACTCCATCCGCGTAATTAGCGACCTTCGGCTCCAGCCAATAGAAACCTGCGCCCGCAGTACTTAGCATCATTACGGCTAAGACGATCACCTGTACCAAATGGCTTGGTTGCATATGTTGCAGCACCAGAGTCGCAATGCGTAGCAGAATCACGGCACAAAGCCCAAGACGAAATACCCATTCAATCATTCCCCACTCTACTTCGGTAGGAACAACGCTCGCTAAACATCCAAAGATAATAACGACATCAAGTATCAACTTCCCGTGGCGCGTTTTATGCCTGCGGTGCAGTTGCCACTGCCAGGCACTGTCACTCAATAGAATTAACGCGACAATACCGTAAAGCAAATGCCCTATCATACGAACCTGAGCACTGTCTTGCGCCAAAAGGAGATAAAAGGCTGGAATCGACAGCAGCAAGCCAAACAACAGAACAGGTCTCGAGAACCACGTAAAGAAATTTGCACTCAATCCATATTCAAGTTCTGCAATACCATTTGCGTCTACTTTATGCTGTCTCAATTTATAAACCCTTGGACTTAGTTGATTCAAAGATTAAAAAAGCGCTGGCACCACCGACGCGTTTGAACATTTACTTTGACATATGAGATTCAAGTATGCAATCAGACTAATCCTAGATCGTGCAAAACTCATCGCAAACCAAAACAAGTTTGTGATAACGCAAAAAGCGAGGGTGGGGGAAAAGAAAATTTGAAAGAGGCGAGCCTGATCTACGGCACTTACGGGAAATGACTGTGGCTGCTTCGTTCCCGACCTGACCAGATTGATCACGCCGTAATGCGCAGGGGCCCGCCAGTCTCAATTATAGCGCACAATACTGAGACGTGGCAAAAATCCCCAATTTACCAAGCTTCGCCAGTCTAAATGCCTAACTCCTGCCAAATTGAATCAATCCTCTTTTTTACCTCAGGAGTCATCTCAATTGTTCGCCCCCATTCGCGACTTGTTTCACCTGGCCATTTATTGGTCGCATCGATTCCCATTTTGCTGCCCAATCCACTAACCGGAGAGGCGAAATCGAGATAGTCAATCGGGGTATTGTCAACCATCGTGGTATCACGCATTGGATCGACACGGGTGGTGATTGCCCAAATAACTTCTTTCCAATCTCGAATATTGACATCCTCATCAACCACGATAATGAATTTTGTATACATGAACTGGCGCAAGAAACTCCAAACACCAAACATTACTCGCTTGGCATGGCCTGCATAGGACTTTTTCATCTGCACCACAGCCATTCGGTAGCTACATCCCTCGGGGGGTAGGTAGAAATCAGTAATTTCTGAGAATTGCTTCTGTAAGAGCGGGATAAAAACTTCGTTCAACGCCACACCAAGCACCGCAGGTTCATCTGGCGGCTTGCCAGTATAAGTTGAGTGGTAAATCGGATTCTCGCGCATCGTAATGCGATCGATAGTAAATACTGGAAAACTATCTTGTTCATTGTAATAACCAGTATGGTCGCCGTATGGCCCTTCAAGCGCATGTTCAAAACCACTTGCATGAGTTTCGTCCGGATAGATATGCCCCTCCAAGACAATCTCTGCCGATGCCGGGACCCGCAATTCGCTACCAATTGCTTTAACCAGTTCAGTACGACTACCGCGAAGCAATCCCGCAAACTGGTACTCTGATAGTGTATCTGGAACAGGTGTCACAGCGCCAAGTATCGTTGCAGGATCAGCACCCAAGGCAACGGCAATAGGATATGGTTTGCCTTTATTTGCGATGGTGTGCTCACGAAAGTCCAAAGCACCGCCACGATGAGCGAGCCAACGCATAATTACTTTGTTGCGTCCCAATACCTGCTGGCGATAGATTCCTAAATTCTGACGTTTCTTGTGAGGTCCTTTGGTAATTACTAAGCCCCATGTAATCAGTGGGGCAACATCCCCTGGCCAGCAATGTTGTATCGGCAATCTCGCCAAATCAACCTCACTCCCCTCCCACACAATTTGCTGACATGGTGCGGACCTTAGCTCTTTCGGTGCCATATCCCAGACAGCCTTGATCAGCGATCCCATTCCAAGGACATCTTTAAATCCTTTTGGAGGCTCAGGCTCTTTAAGTGAAGACAAGACATGCCCTATTTGGCGCAGCTCAGAAATATCGCTGGCCCCCATACCCATCGCAACGCGTTTCGGCGTACCAAACAAATTGCCCAACACGGGGATTTCATGCCCGGTTGGATTGGTGAACAATAATGCCGGCCCTTCATTTCGCAAAGTACGATCGCAAATCTCCGTCATTTCTAAGAAAGGTGAAACAGGCGTAACTACTTGTTTTAATTCATTTTGTTTCTCTAACTGAGAAATAAAATCACGCAAATCTGTATATTTCATATTTTTTTACGCTTTTTTTAGATCAATGTTTTGAGCAAAAATCGTGCTCCAAGTGATTGATTTTATTAAGGTTTGTTGCAATGCAGCACAACATTTAAGACTTAAAAGTAATAGAAGTAAGCTTCTATAGTATTGACTCGATATAAATGCGCACCTACAATTCGCTCAAATTCAAAAACTACTGATTTGATTTACAGTAATTTTTAGCTATCGCTAAGAACACCAACGCAAACAGTATCACTAAACCTTGGGATTCGGGTTCCCATGTCGGATTAAGGAAATCCTTAAGTTCATCCCGAAATCGTTGTTTATCCTTTTTTGCCATGCATTTGGCACGACACGAAAGGATGAGTAACTCCGGCGCTTTAGCTTGCACAACTTTTTCGAAAAGTTTTAGCTTTAGCGATGTTTCTGATTCGTTCTGCAATCATAAAAGCTTCTTGCTTTTCTTTGACTGCCGCACGAGCACTCAGGAGGTAGTAATGATTCAAAATCTAATTTTAACAGCTCACGCGCCGAGCCATTCCCGCTCAGCGCAAAAAGAATTACAGCGTTTGCTAGCAAAGAAACGTAAGGTCGACGTTCTCACTTCTGTTCTGCACACAACCGCCGCATTTGGACTGCTAGCGATTGTGGTCTTAGCTTGCATGTTCTTTAACCCAGGCTTAGCGGCAAAATTCCAGTCTCTCTCTCCGTTTGCAGCATCTGACAGCGCCATCATCGACAATAACAGTGCACCTGATCTATCAATGATCATGGCAACACCAGAGTTGATTGCACAAAACAACGAACAAGAGACTGCCGTTGAATCGACACCGATCAGCAACACGAAACTACTAGGCGACCAGCGTCAACAATTATTGGTTACAAATTGGCTGTCAAAGCGTTATCGAGTCGCGAATGATGCGATCGATATGCTCGTTTCAGCGAGTTACTTGACTGCCAAAGAAACAAAATTAGATCCGCTTTTGATCTTGTCGGTAATTGCCATTGAGTCCCGTTTCAACCCTTTTTCAGAGAGTCCAGTTGGCGCACAAGGATTGATGCAAGTAATGTCGAAGGTACATAAAGATCGATTTAATGAATTAGGCGGTGTCAAGGCGGCACTAAACCCAGTTGCCAACATCAAGGTCGGCGCTATGATTTTACGTGACTGCGTTAGAGCAGCTGGCTCGATCGAAGGTGGCCTTAAGCGCTACGTTGGCGCTACTGACAACGAGACCGATGGTGGTTATGGAAGTTTAGTGCTAGCCGAATATAGACGTCTGAAAGATGTCGCTGCAGGCAAACCAGTATCTATCTTCTCGACCAACAAACCTGTGAACACTGTGCGACCACAAGAAGCAACAAACGACAAGTCAGCTGATGAATTGGCACTCAACAAGACACAACACAAAGAACAAAGCGATATTGTTGCTGGTCTCTAACCAAGCAACATCGTAATCAAGAGCCCGACATATTCGGGCTCTTTTTATTTGCTGATACTGTCCTTACTGCGACAATCAAATCCGAAGTCATATTCATCGGCAACTTTAATCACGGCATCGCGAAAATCATGCATGATTTGCGATCGAATTCCTCCACTCGGATACGCCAATACATAGTCATAACTAATTTCACCAGCGAATGGTCGCACAACGACACCATTGCTCTTCCATATTTTGGCCGCAAAAGGCTCGACTAAGGATAAGCCCAAGCCATGTGCGACCATTGCGTAACGGGTATGGGAAGTATGCGTTTTAATGACGTTTTTAGGCGTGCTATTCGCTGCTTGCAAACTTTCCAATTCCTTTTCGTAATTTTGCGAAACAATCGGCACCCAACCAATCATATTTTCCCCATCGATATCCTCAGGATAAATCATATCTCGGTTCACCAGACGATGACCTTCTGGAAGCGCGCAGGAAACGTTCACCCTCAGAATTTTCTCTACTTCAATCCCAGCAAACACAGGAAAGTCTAGCGCGATAGCCATATCGACCTTCATGTCCTGCAGTCTCACAAGTATTTCTGGTCCATTGCAGGTATCAACCGTCACAGGTACATTGGGATGATACTTAAAGAATTCCTTAAGGACTAAAGGCATCAGCGTAGTGGATAAAACAAATAAGCATGCGACCGAAATCCCCTCCGGTGCATCCGCTCGAATATTGGCGGCAACTTGAGTGAGTCGCTCGAGCCCTAGAAAATTCTCCTCGACCGCCCTGTAGAAACGTACACCCGCCGTAGTTGGCTCTAAACGCCCTTTTGAACGATTGAACAGTCGAAACCCTAAACTATCCTCAAGATCTGCAATTAAGCGGCTAATTGCGGGTTGCGTGATATTCATCTTACGCGCTGCGCCGAGGCTTGTTCCCGCAGCCATCAAACAACGAAAAGCCTCAATTTGTCTAAATTTCATCATTTTTAGTTATCTTTTCGATTAGAATAGTTTTTATTATATGAATATCGAAGAGGATATAACAAAATCACATAGAGTATGTAATTTTACGATTAGACATGATAGGCAAAATTTGAAATACTCTCGCATAGATGTAAAAAGGTAAATAATCACTTCACAATACGAGAGAATCAGCTGTAAAAGTGATAGAAATACAATAAAAATAGAAGCGGTAGGAAACTCAAAAGGTCATCTCCGAAAAGTCGCATTATCAGTAGCGACGAATTCATTATTTATTTCGCTAGTCTTTTTGAATCGCATTCTCAGAGGGAGGAATAAAGATGCTTGCATGCGGAACAGTCAAATTATTTGGCCTAGACGAAAAACTTGATCTAGAAACTGGTCTACGCCGTTCGAAACTGACTCATCACTATTTAGGAGATATTCAGGCAGAGTCACGCTTTGAATGCTTGGCATTTGCTGGGACAGGTGGAGTTTCTAATTTT